>SHUN01000160.1 GCA_009697495.1 Bryobacterales bacterium
GTCCGGCAAACGCGCTCCTGGCAGCAAAAAGGAAACGCCTGCTCTAAAGCCCGAAGCGGTCCCTGGCGCCGCCCTCAATCGGAACATCCTTCCAAGCCGCGACCCGGACATCCGTCCAAAATTCAAAAAAGGCCAGCGCGTCCGCGCCATCAACATGCACCCGCTCGGCCACACACGCCTGCCGCTGTACGCGCGCGGCAAAGTGGGCGAAATCGACCGCGACCACGGTGTCTACAACTTCCCCGACACTAACGCCGATGGACGCGGCCCAAAGCGCCAGCACGTCTACGCCGTCCGCTTCGCCGCTCGCGAGCTCTGGGGCCGCGAAGCCCCTCCACGCGATTACGTCTATCTCGATCTCTGGGACGACTATCTTGAACGTGCCTGAGAATCCCAGCCCCTTCCCGGAATTGCCTAGCCTGCCGCATGACGAAAACGGTCCAGTCTTCGCCGAACCGTGGCAGGCGCAGGCATTCGCGCTCGCCGTGCGCCTCTCCTCGCAAGGCCACTTCACTTGGAAGGAGTGGGCCGAAGCGCTCGCCGCGGAACTCGCCGCCGCCGTCGAACGCGATGAAGCCGACGAAGACGGCAGCGAATACTACCTTCACTGGGTCGCCACTCTCGAAAAACTCGTTACCGCAAAAGGTCTCGCCGGCGCGCCGGAGCTCTTCGAACGCAAAGCCGCCTGGGCCGACGCCTTCAGGCACACTCCGCATGGCCAACCCGTCCAACTCCGGGCTGGGTTCCGCATCAACTACGCCTACCGTCAAAGTCCTCTCATCCGCGTCACCCGTGAAGACGGGGTCTCGAAAGAAATTCGCGTCCAGGACGGCCAACTCTTCGTCTGCAACGGCTGTTGTTGCGGACGCACAGACAAAGGCTTTCCTGCGCTCCCGCTCGCCGAGTTCAAACAGCAATGGAAGAAACGCGGCATGCGCCGCCGTTTTCATCTCACCATTTCCGGCTGCCTCGGCCCCTGTCCGCTCGCCAACGTCATTCTCATCCAAATTCACGGCCGCTCCATTTGGTTCCACTCCATCAACCACCCTGCCGACGTTGACCTCATCTACAACTTCGTCGAGCGCATGCTCGTGGACGACACCGACGATGAAATCCCTGTCGAACTCGCCGCCCGCCAGTTCCAGCGTTATCTCGAACCCGCCGCAAGGATGATGTGATACAAAGGGAGGCATAGCGATGCACAACGCGATTTCCATCCCCGCCGCGAAGACTCTGTCCCTAGGGGGCAGGCTGCCTGCCATCGCCGTTCTTGCCTTCGGGGTGGTCGTGCTCTACTGCGTTGGTTTCTCTGCTCCATCAGTGGCCCATAATGCAACTCACGACACAAGGCACGCCAACGGATTCCCCTGTCACTAGCCCGCCCATGAAGCAGTTTCAGCACCTGATGCGCGCGACGCTCCTGACCGGCGCCATCGCCGGCGCGATGCTCTTTCTCTTTCAATATTTCGTAATCGTCCCGCGTATCATCGCCGCCGAAGACTACGAACACCCCAGCCCCCATGAGGATCACGAAGGCCACCATCACGACGCCGAATGGAAGCCCGCCGAAGGCCTTGAGCGCAACTACTATACCGCCGCCGCGACCATCCTCACCGGTATCGGCTACGCCGCGCTGCTTCACGCTATCGCTACACTGACCGGACTCACTCTCACCACGCGAAACGGCCTGTTCTGGGGACTGGCCGGCTTTGCCTCCTTCGTACTCGCCCCCTCTCTTGGACTCCCGCCCGAACCTCCCGGCGTACCCGTAGCCGACCTCGCCATGCGCCAACTGTGGTGGGTCCTCACCGCTGCCGCTACGGCAGCCGCGCTGATTCTATTCGCCAAAAGCAGCGGACGGTGGATCTTCTATCTGGCTGCCGGCGTTCTTATCCTCCTGCCCCACGCTGTCGGCGCTCCGCAGGCCGTGGGACTTCCCGGCGTCCCGGCCAATTTTATACGCGAATTCTCCATCGTCTCCGTCCTCGGCAATGGGATCTTTTGGCTCACTCTAGGTCCCATCGCAGGATGGCTCGCCCCGCCGATTCAATGAAATCTGTGAGGCACTCCGTTCTTTTTCCCGGCGCCGGTCTGGCCGGTTCCGAAGCCACTAGGCAACTCGCCAGACCGTTGCAGATTTCCCGCAAGGAGTCCGCGCGGCCCAGTTGGCAGAAAAGCATCGAGACGAACTGCATCCAACAGGTGAAGCCCTTGGCGGCTCGTTCGGCACTTTGTTTCTTCACTAATCCAGCGAACTCGCCGCGCGGGAACTGTTGCAGAAGTTGATTGAACAGGCTCGCCACTTTTGTCAGTGTTTTGCCCTCCGGGGGAACGCGTGTAGCGAAGTCCGGCCAAGGAAGCATTCGCGGAATTGCGACCCTGGCAAGGGTTCGGCCCGTGTGATGCCGCTTGCGTCCCCTGGCACGCGGGAGCATACTGAAAGCACGCCATGGCCACAGTCACCAAGAATCCGCTCGACATCAACGCGATGAATCTGGATGATCCGATTGAGCATGCCGCCTTCATGGACGCCTGGATTGCGAAGGGAGTGGCGAGGACCAACGCGCGTCTTCGCGAATTGTATGCGATGGGGATCATTGACGAGGACGGCAACCGGATCGCGACGCACACTCCTCCCGACATGCTGGATCCAAATTCCAGCGTCGAACAATAGATCAGACTTGCAATGCTGGCACCACGCATGGTCATCGTTGGAGGTCCCTCGGGAGCTGGCAAAAGTTCCGTCTTTTCCATTTACGACGTCACCGGCGCCGCCTCGTTTGGAACCGACGATTATTGTGCCGCCCTCAACGGCCGGCGCTTAGGACGGCAAACGCCCGTGTACGCAGGAATCCCGCCGGACATTCGACTTCTCGGCGGCATCGCCTTGCAAAATTTCATTGGGGAGAACATCGCCGCTGGAAAGTCATTCACCTTCGAGACCACGCTGCGTGAGTTCACTTTCGAACAGGCGCGCCGCGCAGCCGCGAGTGGGTTTTGGGTCGAAATGCTATTCGTAGCGGCCGGACCAGTCGAGGAGCACATCGAAAGAGTTAAGAGTCGAGCTGATGCTGGTGGGCATTCGGCGTCTGAAGGAAGCCTCCGCGAAATTTACGAACGAGGAATGCGTTTCCTGGTTACGGCCTTCGAAGAAAATCGAAGAGGAAACATCCACGGGCTTTCCGTCTACCACAATCCTCCATCGTCAGTGAAAGCGGAAAAGACTCCCCGACCAACACTGATCATTCAGATGTTGAGCGGCTGTCCCGATCTAACCAAAGGTATCGCGCAAGTCCCGCCCCCCTGGTTTCAAGCCGCCGTTCGGGGCACTGACTTTGAGCTCGAAAAACTTCGCGGACTTGACGTCCGGTCTTAAGCCGTGAAATAACAGTCATAACTATGAGACGCAGAGACGTATTCCAATCCGCGGCTTTGGCCGCTACCGCAGCATTAGAAGTCCAAGGGGCGCCAGCCAAGGCGAAAAGCGCCGGGAAGCCGACGCTGATGAAAGTCGGCACCCAAAATTCCCATGCCGACGAGGACCTGGTGGCGTTCGCCGCTTGGGGCGTGAACAACATTTGCAGCACGTTACCGTCGCGCAGATTAGACGAGAAGTTCAGCGCGGAAGCACTGATTCAACTGCGCGAGCGCGTGGAGAAGCATGGCATCAAGCTTGACTTCATTCCATTGCCGTTGAGCTCGTCTCCCGTAGCGCGGGCCGAGTATCCATCGATCATGATGGGCAAGGCAGGGGAGCGCGATAAGGCGATTGACGATATTTGCCAGATTATTCGCAACTGCGCGAAGGCGGGGATTCCGGCGGCGAAATACAACATGTCGATCCTGGGAGTGGTGCGGACGCCGACGACGAAGGGCCGCGGCGGCGCCGATTACAGCACGTTTAAGTACGCCGGGGGCGTGCAGGAACCGCCGTTGACCGAAGCCGGGCCCGTAGATCCGGACGCCTACTGGGAGCGCATCACGTATTTCCTGGAGCGCGTGGTTCCGGTGGCGGCGGAGTACAAGGTGCGGATCGCCTGCCATCCCAACGATCCGGGCATGCCGAACGGGAAGAAATGGCGCGGCGTGGTGCCGGTGCTGGGGCGCGTGGAGGGGTTGAAACGGTTCATCAGCATCAAAGAAAATCCGTATCATGGATTGAATTTCTGCCAGGGCACGGTTTGCGAGGGCCTGGAAAATCCGAACAAAGAAATCCATGACGTGATTCGCTACTTCGGTTCGCGGAAGAAGATTTTCATGGTGCATTTCCGCAATATTGAAGGCAAGATCGGCGACTTCCGCGAGACGTTTCCCGACAACGGCGATGTGAACATGATCGAAGCGCTTCGCACGTACAAGGAAGTGGGCTTCGACGGAATGATCATGCCCGACCATGTTCCGCACGTTGGCGGCGACACGCGCGGAGCGAAATCCTTCGCGTTTTGCTTTGGGTATATCCAAGCGCTGATACAGATGCTAAAAATGGAAGGGTAATGCCTCCGTCGATTCCCCTTCCGCTCCGCTGGACCGGCAAGTTGCCAGCGGGCGAACTGGCACCGTTAAATTGCCTGTTTGGGGGCGGCGAGGGAATGTCGGCATTGCAGGGCGCGCAGATCCCCAAGCGCGCCCTGTGGCCGTCTGTCCGGATGGGGCGCGGCGGGAATGCGGAGTCTGGACCCACAGGCGCTCCGTGGATCAACGCCAATGGATGGCTGATTCGGCTCGCCCAGTATTTGGATGCGTCGAAACCGGTGGTTCTGGACACGAAGCCGGCGGCCGGCGGTTCGGCGCTATTGGCCTTGGTTGAAGCGATGGCGTATGGCGCGTCATGGGTTGTCACGCATTCGCCGGAGACATGGCAGGGGGTGCTGGCGGCGTTGCGGTTCTTCGAAGCCCATGCCGAGTGGCGAACGTGGGAGCCGGTGGCGGAGTTGGCGGTGATCGGTTCATTTACAGGTGAAGATGCGTTGATTGGCGAGGAGGCGTTGAATCTGTTGGCGCGGCGGCAAGTGGGGTATCGAATCGGCGAGCCCGGTGATTTGCGGGCGGCGGTGTGGGCATCGAAGAGACCGGCGCCTCGGGAGAAGTACAGCGCCTGGATTCGAGGCGGAGGCAAGTGGATCGAACCGGCCGTGGGTTGGGGCGATGTCTATGCGGCGGTGAGCGCGGTTCATTTGGCGCTTACGCGGAAGCGCGACGTGATGCGGCTGTGGAATGCGGGTTCGATCAACTGCCACTATCTGGCTGAGAAAGGGGGCAGGCGTGGCGTGGCTCAGTTGATCAACTACGCGGGGAACCGAAGTTCCGACGACACGTCGATTTGGCTGGCGCGGCCGTGGAAGTCGGCGGTGCTTAGCACATTTGAAAAACAGACGGCTTTGAAGACGCGGGCATCCAATGGTGGAATAGAGATAGCGCTGCCTCCGCTGGGAGTTTACGCGGCGATTGAGCTGGAGGGATAGTTGTGATCACAAGGCGCGAATTACTGGCTGGAACGGCGATGGCGGCCATGGCGGCGCCGATTGCTCCGGTGGCGATTCAGCGTTGCCGAACCTACGGCGCGGGCCTGGAGCCGACAATGCGGCGGTTGTTCGATGCGATTGGCGGGTTGGGGCGTATCGTCAACAACAAGACGGTGGCGATCAAAGTGAATTTGACGGGGCGGCCTTCGCAGCGGCTGGGCCATTCGCCGGCGGAACTGGCGCACTGGACGCATCCGCGTGTGATCGGAATGACGCTGCATCTGATGAACGAAGCGGGGGCCAAACGGATTCGCATTTTGGAGAGCCCGTGGTCGACCACCGATCCGCTGGAAGAGTACATGATGGAGGCCAATTGGGATCCGTCGATGCTCTTGAACGCGGCAAAACTGGTGGAGTTTGAAAACACGAATTATCTGGGCAACGGCAAACAGTATTCGCGCTTCAAAGTGCCTAACGGCGGCCACATGTTTCCGGCCTACGATTTGAACCACAGCTACGCCGATTGCGACGTGTTCGTATCGATCGCGAAGATGAAAGAACATGCCACGGCGGGCGTGACTTTGTCGATGAAGAACTGTTTTGGCATTACGCCGTGTACGATTTACGGCGATGGCGCGGGTGAGAAAGAGCCGAGCCTGGCGCCCTCCGGCGGCCGGGGATCGGTGATTCATTCCGGGTCGAGAAAGCCGTCGTTAAGCGCGCCGCAGGAACTGCATCCGGACTCGCCGAGGCACGGGGGCTATCGAGTTCCGCGCGTGGTCGCCGATCTGTGCGCGGCGAGGCCCATTGATTTGGCGATCATTGAGGGCGTGGAGTCCATGGCGGGCGGCGAAGGGCCGTGGATTCGCGGCACTCGCCGTTGCAGCCCGGGCGTGATAATCGCGGGGACGAACGCGGTTTGCACGGATGCGGTGGCGACGGCGGTTCTGGGTTTTGACCCGATGGCCAAGCGCGGCATGGCGCCATTTGAAAATTGCGACAACACGCTGGAGCTGGCCGAGCAACTGGGCGTGGGCTCGCGCGACTTGAGCAAGATTGAAGTGGCCGGCGCGCAGATCGCCGATATCCGCTACGACATCCGCAAGGCGTAATCGCCAATTGAATTTCTATGTCCTACCAAGCATTACCTACACATGCGCTGATTCATATCGCGCAAAGCATTTCCGTCCCGATGCAGGGGCTGATATCAACCATCAGCCTGTTCGACGAAGGCGGCACCGTTCCTTTTATCGCTCGTTACCGCAAGGAGGCGAC
>SHUN01000161.1 GCA_009697495.1 Bryobacterales bacterium
GCGATGCGGGCGTCGAGGGCGGTGTCGTCTTCGCGTTCGGCGAAGTGGCGCTTGTTCATGCGGGCGATGAGATCGAGGGTTTCTCGCTGCGACTGCGAGCTAACGCCTTCTGGCGAGTTCAGATGCAGAACGGGATTCTGGCCGCTGCGGAACACGGTGCCTTGGTAGACGGCGGGGAGGTAGCCAGGGCCGTAGGCGCCGGAGCCGGATTTCATTGCGCCATCGCTCATGACGACGAAGGCGGGGAGGTTCTGATTTTCGCTGCCGAGGCCATAGGCGGTCCAGGAACCGAGAGAGGGGCGGCCAGGAAACTGGGAGCCGCTGGTGCGGAGATAAATGGCGGGGGCGTGATCGAAGGCGTCGCTATGGCAGGAACGAATGACGGCGATATCGTCGGCGTGTTCGGAGATATGGGGATAGAGCGAGGAGATTTCGAGGCCCGATTTGCCGCAGCGGTTAAAGTCCCAGGGGGAGCCGCGCATGAGGGCTTTGCGGAAGTCAATGCGGCTGGTGATAAGGCCTTCGCCGAAGGAGCCGGGCAGCGGCTGGCCGTCGTACTTTCGCAGCGACGGTTTGGGATCCCAGGTGTCGACGTGGCTGACGCCGCCGTGCATGAAGAGGAAGATGACACTTTTCGCTTTTGGAGCGAAGTGCGGCGGGCGGGCGCCTCCGGCTACGGCTTCCTGTTCGATCAGAGAAGAGAGGGCTAGGGCTCCAAAGCCTTTACCGGCGCGGGTTAGTATATCTCGGCGTGATTGCATGGGGGCCTCAGTCGACATGGAGAAATTCGTTGGTGTTCAGCAGTCCGCGGGCGAGTTCGGTAACGGCGCCGCGGCGGGTAGCGGTGAGTTTAGTTTGCTTGGCGAGAAATTCCTGCGCAAGTTGCCGCTCGTTTTCTGTTGGGGTTCTGGCGAAGACGCGGCGGAAGATGTCGTTGATTAAAGAGGCGTCGTCCGCGGCTGCCATCGCCTTGTCGGCAAGGGCCTGGGCCTGGCGGAGAGTGAAGTCGCCATTGAGGAGCGTGAGCGATTGCGGGGCGGTAGTGGAGGACTCGCGGCGCGAGCAACTAAGCACGCCTTCGGGGCGATCAAAGACCTCGAGAAGGGGCATGCGGAAGTTACGGCGCGAGATCATGTAGACGCTGCGGCGGTCATGCTCTTCGCGGGCGGCGGTGACGACCCAGGCGTTGCCGACGGGCTGGCTCATCCCGTAGAGCTCTTCGGGCTGTAGTTGCGGGACCACGGGGCGGCCGCCCATCTTGGTGTTGAGCGTTCCGGCGGACTGGAGAACGGCGTCGCGGATCTCCTCGGAGTCGAGACGGCGGCGGCGGAAGTAGGAGAGGAATTCGTTTTCGGGATCCTTCGCGGAGACGCCGGGGGTGGGCTTACTGGCGCGGCGATAGGCGGCCGAAAGCATCATTTCGCGGTGGAGCTTTTTCAGCGACCAGCCCTCCTTCATAAACCTCGCTGCCAGCGCATCGAGAAGTTCGGGATGGGACGGAGGAGTGCCGCGGAAGCCGAAATCACTGGGCGTGGCGACGATTCCGCGGCCGAAATGATACTGCCAAACGCGGTTGACCATGACACGGGCGGTGAGTGGATTATCAGGAGATGCGAGCCATTCGGCGAGGGCGCGGCGGCGTTGGGTGGTGGCGGAAGTCACCGGGGGTTCGGGAATATCTTTGCCGCCGAGAGCGGTGAGGAGGCCGGGGCCCACTTCTACCTGCGCGCCATTGACGGGCAGATACGTTTTGGGGGCTTCGCGGCCGACGTCGGTCAGGCCGGGCGAGAAGGGGCCGGGCGCGTAGGTGGTGTAGAGCGTGACGATCCGTTTTTCGGCGCGTTGCAGGCGGTCACGATCGGCGGGCGGCATCAACGCCATTACCTCTTCGTCGCGCGGGTTAACCTGCTTGCCGTAAGCTTCGAAGAACGCTTTCTGCTGGGGCGTACGCTGCTCTTCAACGGCGGCGAAGGCGGCCTGGATTTCCGGGGAGAGTTTGGCGAGTTTTTCCTGGCGGAGCTTTTCCTGGTACGGCGTTTTGATCGACATGATCTCCGCGCCAAATTCGTAGAGCTTGAAGGCTCGGGTGTTTTCGCCGAGGTCATATTGGCGGGCGCTGTTGTAATGAAGAAAGACGCGATTCTTTTGGAACGGGGCGAAGATAGCCTGCATGCGGAAGTAGTCGCGCTGCGGAATGGGATCGTATTTATGATCGTGGCAGCGGGCGCAGCCGACAGTGAGCCCGACGAAAACGGACGACGTGGTGTCGACAAAATCGGTGAGCGATTCGATGCGGTTGATGTCCTCCACTTTGTAGAGCATGTCGCGATTGGGGCCGACGTTGAAATAGCCGGTGCCCTGTTGGGCTTCGGGTTCTTCGAAGATCTCGTCGCCTGCGATTTGCTCTTTGATGAAGCGATCGTACGGCTTGTCGTCGTTGAAGCTTTTGATGACGTAATCGCGGTAGCGCCAGGCGTAGAGGGTGTAGGGATCCTGCTCGAAGCCGGCGGTGTCGCCGTAGCGGACGAGATCTAGCCAATGCTTGCCCCACTTTTCGCCGTAGGCGGTGGAGGCGAGGAGGCGATCAATGAGGGCGCTGTAGGCGGTGGGGCTGGTGTTGTTGACGAAGTCGTTGATTTCGGACTGGGCGGGGGCGAGGCCGGTGAGATCGAAGGAGGCGCGGCGAATGAGCGTGCGGCGATCCGCTTCGGCGGCGGCGGTGAGGTCCTTTTCTTTCAGCTTGGCCATGAGAAAGGAATCGATGGAGGCGTTGTTCGCGGTTGGTTTTTGGAAGGACCACCATTTGGATGAGGCGGTGGTGGTGGTGACGGCGGGCCAATCGGCGCCGCTGTCGATCCAGGCTTTGAGAATGGCGATGTCGGCGTCGGCGAGTTTGCCGCCTGGAGGCATGGCGAGTTTGGGGTCGGCGTGGTTGACGGCTTTAAGGAGCGGGCTGGCGGCGGATTGACCGGGGACGATGGCGGGGCCGCGTTTGCCGCCCTGGAGGGCGAGGGCGCGAGAGTCGAGTCGAAGCCCGGAAAGGGCGACTGCGCCGGAGTGGCAGTTGAAGCAGTTCTTTTCGAGAAGGCGAATGGCCTGGTCGGCCGGCGCGGCGAAAAGCCCGGCGGCGAGGCCGATGGAAATTGTGAGGAGAAGTCGGGTAAGCACGCTGACACAATTCTATCGCAACCAAAATGGAGTAAACTGTGGCGCATGCGGTTATTACTTTTGCTCGTTCTTGTTTTCGCGCACTCAGCTTCGGGCGAGTTGCTGGTGCTGCATAAGGGCCATAGCTCGCTGGGGTTTTATACGGATCAGGGAACGTGGATCGCGAGCGCGCCGGTGCGGTCGCATCCGCATGAGATGGTGTTCTCCACAGATGGCCGCTATGCCTATACGACCGATAACGGGACAATGCGAATCGAACAGGCGGGGACCGGCGGGAACACCGTTTCCATTATCGATTTGAAGGAACGGCGCACGGTGGGCGAGATCAGCTTGGGCGAATTTCGGCGACCGCATGGGATCGACATCATTCGGGCGACGGGGCAATTACTGGTCAGCACCGAACTCCCGGACAGGCTGTTGTTATTGGACCCGGTGAAGCGCCAAGTGGTTCGCACATGGGCAACGGAGGGGAAAACGGCGCACATGGTGGTGGCGACGCCGGACGGCCGTTATGCATTTATTTCGAATTCGACGACGGCGAATGTTTCCGCGATTGACCTGCAAACCGGGAAGGTGAAGCTGATTCCGACGGGCGCGCGGCCGGAGGGGAGCGTGGTTAGCAAAGACGGCAAGCGCGTGTATGTTTGCAATCGCGACGCGGCGCATATTTCGGTAATTGACACGGCGACGTTGGCCGTGTCGCAGACAATCAAGACCAGTCCTGGGCCGGTTCGGATTGCGATCACTCCGGACCAGCGATATGTGGTTTACGGGCTGTTGGATGAGCGCGGCGTGGAGTGGGCGGACACGCGGACGGGCAAGATCGCCGGACGCGTTGATCTTCCGGCGGCGTTGGGCCAGATCGTGTCGCTGCACTTGAGCCACGACGGACAGACCGCCTATGCCGCGAACGAGAATATGGACACGGTTTACGCCGTCTCCCTTGCGGGCAAGAAAATTCTGCATAGCTTCAAGACGGCGAAGGGTTATTCGCCTGACCCAGTCGTGCCGAAACCGTAGCGGCTACGCCAGTACGTCGCGAATCACGTGCCCGTGTACATCGGTCAACCGCCGTTGCAGGCCGTTGTGATACCACGTCAGCCGCGTGTGATCGAGCCCCATCAAATGCAGCATCGTCGCGTGAAAATCGTACAGCGTCACCGGATTTTCGGCGGCTTTATAACCCAGCTCATCCGTGCGCCCGTACGAATACCCAGGCTTCAATCCGGCCCCTGCCATGAACGCCGTGAAGCCCTCGGGATTGTGGTCTCTCCCACCCTCGCCGATTCCTTCACTAATCGGCAGCCGGCCAAATTCCGTCGTCCAAACCACCAGCGTATCGTCCAGCATCCCTCGCTGTTTCAAATCCGCCAATAGCGCCGCCGTCGGCTTATCCATCACCGCCGCGCATCGCGAATGATTCGCCCGCAGATCTTCGTGGCCATCCCAATTAATCCGAGGCGCGCCAAAGTGGCCGCCGTTAAATAACTGCACGCAACGCACGCCGCGCTCCACCAATCGACGCGCCAGCAGGCAGTTGTATCCATACGCGCGACTCACCGGATCATTCAGCCCGTACATGGCTTTCGTCGCCTCGGACTCGCCGGCGATATCGGTAACCTCCGGCGCGCTCAACTGCATTCGCGCCGCCATCTCATACGCGCGGATGCGGCCAGCCAAAGCGTCGTCGCCCGAGTGCGCGTCCAAATGCTCCTCGTTCAGTTGCGACAGCAGATCATACGACGCCGCCTGCACCACCGGCGTCACCGGCGCGCGCAGATCCGCAATCGGATTTGCTTGATCCCCAAACATCACGCCCTGATGCTGCGCCGGCAAAAATCCATTGCCCCAATTGGCCACGCCGCATGGCGGCAACCCGCGCGGATCCGGCAGCACCACGAACGACGGCAGATTCTGATTCTCACTGCCGAGCCCGTAACTCACCCATGAACCCACCGACGGAAACCCCTGGAAAATGTACCCCGTGGACATCTGGAAAATCGCCGGGCCGTGCGCGTTGCTGCGCGCCACCATGGAGTGGAAGAACGTTAAATCGTCAACTCGTCCCGCCAGATGTGGCAGCAAATCCGAAACCCATTTTCCCGACTTCCCATACTGCCGAAACTCCCACGGCGACTTCATCACCGCGCCGGGCTTGCCAAAAAACGGCGTGATCGTGTTTTCGCCTTTGGTCGCTTTTCCGTGATGCTTGATCAACTCCGGCTTGTAGTCGAAGGTGTCGATATGGCTGATGCCGCCGGGGAGGAAAATCAAAATGACGTTCTTCGCCTTCGGCGCGAAATGCGGCCCCGGCTTGCGCGGCGCGGCCTGCGCTTCCATCTGCGCCAAGGCCAATCCGGCCAGGCCGCCGCCCACTTCCCACAGCATTTCCCGGCGTGTCGTTTTTCGTCTCATGGGGTATACACAAATTCGTTGGTGTTGAATAGTACGCGGGCATAAGCGGCCAGTGAATGCCGCCCGATGAACGCCACGCCCGCGCGCAATTCCTTCTCCGATGGCGCCCGGCCGAACAGCAGCGAGTACGCCCGCGACACTTGGCCGCCGGCGTCTGACGCTTCACGCCCCAGCCGGTCCGCCATCCGTTCGGATTGTTTCATCACGAAGCTATTGTTCAACAGCGTCAACGCCTGCACCGGCGTATTCGAGTTGCTCCGCTGCGGCGTCGCCACCGATGGATCGGGGCAATCGAAGCTGTCCATGAAAATCCGCTTGCCGCCGCGCACCACAAACCGGTACACCGCGCGGCGCCAAACCGCCGGCCCGTCGTTGTCCAAAGCATCGTAAATATAAGACCCGCCGCCGCCCTTTTTCTGCAACAAATAACTTGGCCCGCCGCGCTCCGGATTCAGGCTCCCCGTCACCGCCAGCATCGAATCCCGCAAGGCTTCGGCGTCCATCCGCCGCAGCGGCATGCGCCACAAAAGCCTATTGTCCGCGTCAATCCCAAACGCCTTCTCATTCATCGCCGACGTCTGTTGATAGGCCTGCGACATCACAATTTCCCGTTGCAGCCGCTTCAGGCTCCAGCCGTTTTCCATGAACGAAACCGCCAGCGAATCCAGCAACTCCGGATGCGAGGGCCGGTCGCCCATCACGCCAAAATCGCTCGGCGTATTCACGATCCCGTTGCCAAAATGGAAGTACCAAACGCGATTCACAATCACCCGCGCCGTCAACGGATTCTTCGCGTCCGTAATCCAATCGGCCAACGCGCCGCGCCGCGCTTCGTCCGATGCTCCCGCAGGCAACCCAAACGAAGCCGGCCGATGCGCCATCGCCGACAACGCTCCAGGGAACACTTCTTCCTTCGCCTTCGCCACACTCCCGCGTTCCAATAAATACGCGGGTTCCAACGGATGCGGCTTTGCCGCGTAGACCATGGCCGGCGCCGGAATCGCGTCCAGTTTCTTCCTCCACGAATCCCGTTCCGCCAACAACGCTCCCCGCCGCGCGCGATCCGCGTCCGTCAA
>SHUN01000162.1 GCA_009697495.1 Bryobacterales bacterium
AAGCCCTGCGCGAAGAACGCGTCGGCCGTGTTGGCCGCATAGATGTGCGGCACGCCCCACTTGTCCGTCAGAATGTCGACCGGCTGTTTCAATCCGGGAACGTGGATGGTGTCCGCGAATGCCATAGCAGTCAAACCCAGAATGAGAAACAGCCGCGGCCGCCAACCGCTCCCTGACGGTCGCGGCTCGGAACCCGTTACCGATCCCACGCCGTTGGAAAGGTCATTCCAGAAAAATAGTTTAGTCATGGATTGCCTCATGATATCCCCGTCAGCTTGTTACACTCGTTTTGGAATGAATTCTATTCGCCGGGTAGCGGTGCTGGGCGCGGGCACCATGGGGTCACGTATCGCCGCGCATTTTGCCAACGCAGGGATCCCCTCGTTGCTTCTCGACATCGTAGTGCCGGGGGCGGCCGACCGCAACGCCGCCGCGAAGAAAGGGCTCGATGCCGCCTGGAAAGGCCGCCCCGGCGGCTTTTTCACCGACGCGCTGCCGGCCCTCATCACGCCCGGCAACTTCGAAGACGATCTGGGAAAAATCGCCGATTGCGACTGGATCATTGAGGCCGTCACGGAAAAGCTCGACGTCAAACGCGAACTTTGGACGCGCGTCGCCGCCGTTCGCCGCCCCGGCTCCATCGTCTCCACCAACACCAGCGGCATCCCCCTCGCGCTCATCGCCGATGGCTTCTCCGAAGAGTTCCGCGGGCAGTTTCTGGGCACGCATTTCTTCAATCCGCCGCGTTATCTGCATCTATGCGAAGTGATCCCCGGTCCCGCCACCGACCCCTCCCTGCTCTCCGGCGTCAGCGAATTCATTGATCGGCGCTTGGGAAAAGGCGTGGTTCTCTGCAAGGACACGCCCAACTTCATCGGCAACCGCATTGGCTCTATGTGGGGCTCGACCACGTTCAAATACGCGATGGAAGATGACTTTACGGTGGAAGAAGTCGACGCGCTTACCGGTTCGCTGATCGGCCTGCCCAACAGCGCCTCGTTCCGCCTGATCGATATCGTCGGCGTCGACGTCTGGTATCACGTCGGCGGCAATCTTTACGGCATGGTGCCGGACGATCCTTGGCGCGACCGCTTCGAGCCGCACGCGGTGATGGAGGAGTTAATGAAGCGCGGCTGGCTCGGCGAAAAAACCGGGCAAGGCTTTTTCAAGCGAGTGGGACCGGCGAAGGAAATTCACGCGCTCAATCTGAAAACGTTCGAATACGCGCCCGCGGCGAAACCGAAATTCGCTAGTGTCGAACAGGCCAAGCTGATTGAAGATCTGCCCGCGCGCCTCCGCGGCTTGGTCGCGTCGAATGATAAAGTCGGCACGTTTCTCTGGAAGCTGATGCGAGACTCGATGCTGTACTCGGCCGAGCGTGTGCCGGAGATCTCGGACCGCATCGTCGAAATCGATCGCGCCATGCGCTGGGGCTACGCCCACACGTATGGGCCGTTTGAACTCTGGGACGCGCTGGGCTTTACAGAAACGGCGCGCCGTATGGAGGCCGATGGGCTCGCGCTTCCTGCGTCGATCCTTACGATGCTGTCCCGCGGAGCGAAGAGCTTCTATCGCTCCGCCGATGAAAACCGCCAGCCGCGGACCGATTATTTCGACCTCGGCGCCGGTCACTACGCGCGTATGGAAGAGCGGCCCGGCGTCGTCTCCATCGCGGACGTGAAGCGCGCCGGCGGCACTGTGAAAAAGAACACCGGCTGCTCGCTGGTCGATCTCGGCGATGGCGTTCTCGGCGTGGAATTCCACAGCAAAATGAACTCGCTGGGTGAGGATCAAATGTCGCTCGTCCAGGGCGCATTCGATGAATGCCGAAAAGGGTTTCAGGCGATTGTCATCGGCAACCAGGGCGAACTCTTCAGCGCCGGCGCGAATCTGATGATGGTGCTGATGCTCGCGCAGGACGAAGAGTTTGACGATCTCAACACCGCCATCCATCAGTTCCAGCAGGGCATGATGTCGATCAAATACGCGCCCGTGCCAGTTGTCGTGGCGGCGCATGGCCGCGCGCTTGGCGGCGGCTGCGAAATGATTCTGCATGCGCCTCGCGTGCAAGTGGCGGCGGAGTTATACGCCGGTCTTGTCGAAACTGGTGTCGGGTTAATCCCCGGCGGCGGCGGCTGCAAGGAGATGATCCTGCGCCACGGCAATCCGAAGGCGGTGTTTGAAACGATCGGGTACGCGAAGGTATCTACCAGTGCCGATGATGCCCGCAAACTCGGCTTCCTCGATGCGGGAGCGGGCGTTACGATGAACGGCGAACGGCTTATCGGGGACGCGAAATCAGCCGCCCTCACTTTGGCGCAGAGTTACAAAACGGCCGCGCCGCGCAATGATATCAAGGTCGCCGGCGCCGGTGGCGTGGCGCTGCTGAAGCAGGGCGCGTGGATCGGTCATCAGGGCGGCTTCATCACTGAATACGATCTAGTTGTCGCCGGCAAACTCGCACACGTATTGTGCGGCGGGCGATTGAGCGGAGAGCAACTGGTGAGCGAACAGTATCTGCTGGATTTGGAGCGGGAAGCTTTCTTAAGCCTCTGTGGCGACGCGCGCACGCAAGCGCGCATGGCGCATATGTTGAAGACCGGCAAGCCGCTGCGGAATTAGGGGAACAATATGAATAAAGAAGCGGTGATCGATCGTCTGAGCACAGCCGGGGAGTCTCCCACCCTGCAAAGCTTACTGGCTGGTTTCCCGTCCTCTGCCCGCGCATCCAGAGAAGCCGTGATCGTCGATTGCGTGCGCACCCCAGTCGGCAAGGCGCCTCGGGGCGCGCTGCGAACGGTGCGCCCGGACGATCTGGCGGCCATCGCCATTCGCGGCCTGATGAGCCGTTACCCCGCTGTGAGCCTCGACATGATTGAAGACGTGATCATGGGTTGCGCCACTCCGGAGGCCGAAAGCGGGCAGAATATCGCGCGCCTGGCCGCGCTCCGCGCCGGGTTGCCGGACAGTGTTCCGGCGGTCACCATCAATCGCTTTTGCAGTTCCGGCTTGCAGTCCATCGCGATGGCGGCGGAGAAGATCCGTTCCGGCGGCGCGGATATCGTCATCGCCGGCGGCGTCGAGAGCATGAGCATGTTGCCCTTTGGCTCCACGCGCTTCGCGCCGAATCCGTGGTTCGTCGATAACCGGCCCGAGGTCTACATTAACATGGGTCTCACGGCGGAAAATCTGCAAATACTGTACGGTATTTCGCGCGAGGAGCAGGACGCTTTTTCCTTGCGTTCGCACCAGAACGCACTGGCCGCGCAGGCTGCCGGAAAGTTCGATGACGAACTGATTCCCGTGGAAGCTTCGTTTACTACGGTCGTCAACGGCAAGGCTGTAACGAAGACGACGATGGTCACCAAGGACGAAGGCCCTCGCGCCGATACGACGGCCGAAGCGCTGGCCAAGTTGAAGCCCGTGTTTCACGCCAGAGGCTCGGTGACGGCGGGGAACTCATCGCAAACCAGCGATGGCGCTTCCGTGGCGCTAGTGATGTCGCTGTCGAAGGCGCAGGAATTGGGCTTAAAGCCGAAGGCGCGCTTCGTCAGTTTCGCCGTCGGTGGCGTGCCGCCGGAGATTATGGGAATTGGGCCGAAAGTTGCGATTCCGAAGGCGCTGCGGTTGGCCGGGTTGACGCTGGATCAGATCGGCGTTGTGGAACTGAACGAAGCCTTCGCGGTGCAGGCGTTGGCGGTGATCCGCGAAACCGGATTGGATTTGAACCGCGTCAACGTGAATGGCGGCGCGGTCGCCATGGGCCATCCGCTCGGCTGCACCGGCGCGAAATTAACCGCGACGATACTCCGCGAAATGGAACGTGGGCTGCACCGGTACGGCATGGTGACCATGTGCATCGGCGGCGGCCAGGGCGCGGCGGGCATTTTCGAAAGGATGTAGAGGGAAATGGCAATTGGCGGATCGTTTCTGATCGAGAATTACACCCCGGCGGATGTGTTCACGCCGGAGGATTACAACGACGAGCACCGCGCCATCGCGCGGACTACCGAGGACTTTTTCACGCGCGAAGTGGCCCCGAATCTGGATCGTATCCAGCATCAGGAGCCCGGCGTGGCCATCTCGATTCTTCGCAAGTCGGCGGAGCTTGGCCTGACCGCTGTCAGCGTTCCTGAAGAGTATGGCGGCATGGAAATGGATCTGGTTTCCATGTTGATTGTGGCCGAAGGATTGGCAAAAGACGGCTCCTACGCCGGGTGGCACGGCGCTCATGCCGGCATCGGCACCATGCCGTTGCTTTTGTTCGGCACGCCGGAACAGAAGAAGAAGTATTTGCCGCGTTTGGCATCAGCGGAACTCGTCGGGGCCTATTGCCTGAGCGAGCCCCACGCGGGTTCGGACGCGCTTGCCGCCAAGACGCGCGCCGATCTTTCAGAAGACGGCACGCACTACGTGTTGAACGGCCAAAAGATGTGGATCACCAATGGCGGCCACGCGGATCTTTATACGGTCTTCGCCAAGGTTGGCGGCGAGAAGTTCACGGCGTTTTTGGTGGAGCGCGCTTTCGCCGGCGTGAAGCCCGGCGCGGAAGAAAAGAAGATGGGCATCAAGGGGTCATCGACCACGCCCGTCTATCTGGACAACGTGAAAGTGCCTGTTGAAAATGTGCTGGGCGAGATTGGGCGTGGACACATCATCGCGTTCAATATTCTCAACCTCGGCCGTCTGAAGTTAGGGCCGTTCGCCACTGGCGGCATGAAGAACGTCCTGCAGATTTCGGCCAAGTACGCCAAGTCGCGCATCGCCTTCGGCAAGCCCATCGCCGAGTTCGGGATGATCCAACAGAAGATCGCCGAAATGGCCGCGCGGATTTTCGTCACCGAGTCGATGAGCGTCCGCATCACCGGCCTGATTGAAAGCAAATTGACCGGCTGGAGCTGGGCGCAGGCCGACGCGCCGCAAGTGCTATTGAAAGCGGTGGAGGAGTTCGCCGCCGAGTGTTCGTTCATCAAAGTGTTCGCTTCGGAAGCGCTGGATTTTGTCGTCGATGAAGGGGTGCAGATCCACGGCGGCTACGGCTATCATCAGGATTATTTGGTGGAGCGCGCTTACCGTGATTCGCGCATCAACCGCATCTTTGAAGGCACCAGCGAGATCAACCGGATGTTGGCGACGGGCATGTTGTTGAAGCGCGCGCAGCGAGGCCAACTGGGCCTGGTGGCTGCGGTGCAGAAGTTGCAAGGCGAGCTGCTCGCCGGGCCCCAGGCCTACGATCTGCCGACGGCGGCGAAGAAGGCGACGCTGCTGGCGCTGGGCGTGGCGTATCAGAAATACATGGCGGATTTGGAGAATCAGCAGGAGATTCTGGCGGCGTTGTGCGATATGGCGATGAACGCATTTGCGATGGAATCGGCCATGCTGCGCGCACAGAAAATGGGCGAGCCGGAGACGGTGAAGGCGATGCTGGATGTGTGGCTGCGCGACGCGATGGATGTGGTGGCCGTATCGGGGCGGACCGTGCTGGCGTCATGCGCGGAAGGCGATTCGCTAAAGACCCAAATGGCGGCGCTGCGACGTTTCACGAAGTATGAGCCGGTGGACCGCATCGCCCTGCAACGCAAGGTAGCGGCGCGGATGCTGGCGGCTGAGCGATTTACCGTTGCCTGAGCAGCGAGTAGTGGTGTTGGTGGGGCTGCCCGCGAGCGGGAAGTCGACGTGGGTCGAAAGCCAGGGCGGCGTGGCGATTTCATCGGACGAATTGCGCCGCTGGCTCCGCGATGATGCGACGGATCAGTCGATACACCGCATCGTCTTCCGACTGATGCGCGACTTCGTGCGAATGCGGATTTCATTGGGCGCGCCGGTGACTTACGTGGACGCGACCAATCTGACGCGGAAACACCGCCGTCCATTTATCAAGATCGCCGAGCACATGGGCTGCGTCTGCGAGGCGGTGTTTTTCGACGTGCCGTTGGAGGAGTGTCTGCGGCGGAACGAGGGGCGTGCTCGCAAAGTGCCGGCGGAAGCCATTCGCGCGATGGCAGAGCGGTTGCAGGCACCGGAACCTGCCGAAGGCTTCATCAGCGTGACCCTCGTATATGAGCAACAGCGAGATTCGGAAAGTCAGTGAGCTTGGCCGCGGTCAACCCACCCTTAAGCGACTTGACCTCGCCGCGAGCTTACGAGGCGTACTCGCTCCGCGGCGAAGCGGTCCATCCGGGCGAGTTCGCGTTGGGCGGCCTGCTTGTAAACGAGAAGCCGCTTCACAGACCGAGCCGTCGCAACAATTCTTCGTGAGAGATTGTTTCTCCCTCTTCGGCTTCGGCGGCCAAGATGCGGGCGGTGGTTTCTTCGTCGACGTCCTCTTCAGGAGCTTCCACCAGGCGCCGAGCGAACTCCGCATTGCTGATGGGCTGGGGAGGGGTGAGTAACGCGTCAATAATCTCGTGTAGCCGGTCCACGTCACTCATGTCTCAATTTTACTCCCGCCACAGCCGCCGCGCAAACAACTAGGCCACCGCCGGAATCAGCATCACCGCGCTCGCAATCGCCGCCAGACCGAACGGCGAGACGCCTTTGTTGATGAGTGTCCCCTCGCTCGTTGCCGGGTGAGCGAAACGAGACGCACCC
>SHUN01000163.1 GCA_009697495.1 Bryobacterales bacterium
TACCGGAAATTGGCCCGGAAGTATCATCCGGATCTGAACCCCGGCGACAAAGCGGCTGAAGATAAATTCAAATCTGTCTCGGAAGCCAATGACATTTTGGGCGACGAAAAGAAGCGCAAGATGTTTGACCAGGTGGGTTTTTATTCCGACAGCGGCGCTCCCGGTAGTGCTCCCGGCCCCGGCGGCCCCGGCATGGGCTTCGGCGGATTCGACTTTTCCGATTTTCTGAACCAGCAACAGACGCCCGGCAGCGGTGGCCGACGGCGCACCCCGAATCCAGAGGCAAGCCCCGCTGCCGGCGGCGGATTCCGCGATATTTTCAGCCAGTTTTTCGGTCAGCGCGGCCAGGGCGGCCCGCAGACCCATGAACCCGAAAAGGGCTCCGACCTCGAATACACGCTCAACATCGACTTCTGGCAATCCATCAAAGGCACGCAAGCCCGGATGAATATTTCCCGCCACGATGCCTGTACAACCTGTTACGGCAGCGGTGCCGGTTCCGGCGGTTCCATTGCCTGCCCGGAATGTTCCGGTACCGGGAACGTCACGCAGATGGCCGGCGCCATGCGCTTCAATCTGAACTGCCCGCGCTGCAACGGGACGGGCAAATTGCAGAGCGCCTGCCCGGCTTGCAACGGCGAAGGCCGCATGGCGCGAATGGACTATGTCGACACGCGTATTCCGCCGGGCGTCTCCAACGGCACGCGCATGCGAATCGCCGGAAAAGGCAATGCCGGCCTGGGCGGCGGCTCCCCCGGCGATTTGTACATCAATATCCGTGTCGCCGAACACCCGTTCTTTGACCGCGACGGCGACAATATTGAGATCACCGTCCCGATCTCGGTTCCTGAAGCCGCGCTCGGGGCCAAGATCGAAGTCCCCACCATCGACGGCCGCGCGCTGTTGAAAATCCCCATGGGCACGCAAAACGGGCAGAAGTTTCGCCTCCGCGAGAAGGGTGTTGCTAACGCCCGGAAGGAAACGCGCGGCGACCAGATTGTCCAGATCATCGTTCAACCGCCCAAGGCCAACGACGAGCGAACGCGCGAACTGCTTCGAGAACTGGCCGAGTTGCACCCGGAAGATCCGCGCGCGGAGATGTGGGGCAAGGTATAAATGGCGAAACGTTCCAAAGCCGCCTACATGATCTCGGCCGTCGCGCTGCAGTACGATCTGCATCCGCAGACGCTGCGGCTCTATGAGCGGGAAGGCCTGCTGAAGCCCAGCCGCAGCGACGGAAACACGCGCCTTTATACGGAAGAGGATCTGGAGCGGCTCGAAGTGATTCTGAAACTCACGCGGGAGCTGGGCGTCAACCTCGCCGGCGTCGAGATCATCCTGAACATGCGCGAAAAGATGGAAGAGATGCAGCGGCAGATTGCGCAGTTCGTTGTTTCCCTCAATGAGGAATTCGTGCAGCATCCGCGGCCACAGGCACCTGCCGGCAATTCGCTTGTGCCGGTAAGCAGGAACTTCGGCGCGGTGCAAGTCACGCCGACTGGCGCGCGGGGCAAGAAGAAACAGGCTTAAGGTTGCAGCGCCGCGTAGGCCATCTGCACAAATGCCTGCCGCTCCTCGCTTCCGCCTTCCCGGTGGATCAGAAAGATTCCAATCAGGTCGTTCTTCGGATCCAGGAAGCAGAACGTGCCGTACCGCCCGCCATGGCCGAAAGTCCCGGTCGCCATCGGCTGCCCCGCCAATTGCTCCTTCATCACAAACCACCCCAAACCCCATCCCGCTCCCAGCGTTCCCGTCCGCAAGTCCCCCGTGTGCGACTGCCGCATCAGCTCCAATCCAGCCGGGCTCAGTAATCGAAAGGTTCCGTGCCGCCCGCCGTTCAGGATGGCCTTATAAAGAACCAGCAAATCGGCGGCCGTCGAGTACAACCCGCCCTCCGGCAACGAATACTTCGCGCCATCCCGAAACTTCATCCGGCCTTCGCCTAACGGGTCGGCGGTATATTTCACCGGTTTGCCGTCGCGCTGAATATACGCCGTCGGCATACGGTGCCATTTGTCTTTTGGGGGGAAGAAAAAGGTATCCTTCATCCCCAGCGGCTCAAAAATCCGTTTGGCCATTTGGACCTCCAACGGCTGCCCGCCGATCACTTCCACAATCCGCGCCAGCGCCGCGATCCCGGTATTCGAATACTGCCATTTCGTCCCCGGCTCGAACTCCAGCGCCTGCTGCGACAGCACCAGCGCCACGTCCGCCAACGATTTATGCAAGGCCCCATGCAGCTCTCCGATCCCCGGCGGCGGATTCAGCATCATGCCCGAAGTGTGCGTCATCAGATCGCGAATCGTAATCGGCCGCGCCGCTTTCCTCATCAATTTGGCGCCATCGGCGTGCGTCTCGGCGATCACCATTTGCCCGCGAAACTCCGGTAAATGTTTCTCCACCGGATCGGCCAGCGACAGCCGCCCCTCTTCGGCCAACTGCATCGCCGCCAGCGCCACCACCGGCTTCGTCATCGAATGCAATTGAAAAATGTTCTCCTTCGTCATCGGCTGACGCGTTTCGATATCGGTATAACCCACCGCGTCCAAGGCAACCACCTCGCCCTTGTGCGCCACCAGGGTTACGATTCCCGCCGCCTTCCCCGCGTCAACGAACTCTTTCATTCGCGGCGCGATCGCGGCCAGCTTGGCCCGGTCCATCGCTTGGGGGAAGACCGGGATGGTGAGGAAAATTAAAATGGCAATCAAACGCATAGCGTCGATTGTATCGCTCTCCGGCCCCTGGAGGCCGAGCCGCTAAAGCCGAACAATCTTTTCCGACTGCATGCCCTTCAACGCATTCCGCGTATCGACAATCAGCTTCGACGCTTCCAAAACCTGCCCGTAATCAAAGTCCCTATGATCAGTCACAATGACGGCGCAATCGGCGGCCCGGCACCCTTCGTCAACACCAATCGCCGCCATTTCCTGCCCCTCATGCCGTAAGTCACGGATATACGGATCACTATAAGTAACCGTCGCCCCGCGCTGTTTCAATAAGTGGATAATGTCCAGTGCCGGCGATTCGCGCACATCGTCGATATTCTTCTTATACGCCACGCCCAAAATGTGTACCCGCGAACCCTTCACCGATTTCGAATGATCATTCAGCGCGTTCTGAATCTTATCCACCACAAAGTGCGGCATCTGGCCGTTGATGTACCCCGCCAGCTCAATAAACCGCGCCTCAATCCCCGCCTGCCGCGTCTTCCAACTTAGATAGAACGGATCGATCGGAATACAATGCCCGCCCAGGCCCGGTCCCGGATAGAACGGCATGAATCCAAATGGCTTCGTCGCCGCCGCGTCAATCACTTCCCAGACATTTATACCCATCCGGTCGCACATCATCGCTAATTCGTTCACCATTCCAATGTTGATCATCCGGAACGTGTTTTCCAGCAGCTTCACCATTTCCGCCACGCTCGTCGACCCCACCGGAACCACCGTCTCCAGCGACTGCGAGTAAAACTGCCGTCCCAGCTCCGTGCACGCCGGCGTAATGCCGCCAACCACTTTCGGTATGTTGTACGTGTGAAAATTCGGATTGCCCGGGTCCACTCTTTCCGGCGAAAAACAAAGGAAAAAGTCCTCGCCGCATCGCAATCCGCTCTTCTCCAGCATCGGCAGCAGCAGTTCGTCCGTCGTCCCCGGATAGGTCGTCGATTCCAGAATAATCAGCATCCCCGGATGCAGATACTTCGTAATCTCCTCGGTGGCCGACACGATGAAGGACATGTCCGGATCCTTGGTCTTCCGCAGCGGCGTCGGCACACAAATATTGATTGTGTCCGTCTCGGCGATCCGCGAAAAATCCATCGTCGCCGATAGCTTGCCCGAAGCCACATGCGCGCCCAGAATGGACGACGGCACGTCCTGTATGTAAGACTCCCCGCGGTTCAGTGATTCCACTTTGACACGGGAAATGTCAAACCCGAGCACTGGCAGCCCGGCTCGCGCGAACTCCACCGCCAGAGGCAGACCCACATACCCCAGACCGACAATGCCCGATACGGCCGTCTTGTTCTGGATCTTAGTGGAAAGAACGTCAAAGTGACTCATTCGGTGCAATCTGTCCTATAAGTAATATCGGCCAGTGGCGACAATTTCCGCGGGGCCGTTCATTATGACGTCGCTATCGTTCGTTGGCCATCTGAATTCCAACGGCCCGGCAGGCGTCCGCACTGTTACATTCCGGCCGGTAAACCCGCGTAAAATCGTAGCCACCGCCGCGCCGGTCGCCCCCGTTCCGGAACTCATCGTCTCGCCTACCCCGCGTTCGTAAAACACAACATCAATGTTCAGCCCATCCGCCGCCTTCACAAACGAGACATTCGTCCGGTTCGGAAAGTGCGAATGCCGCTCGATCGCGGCTCCCACTGCTCTCCAGTCAAAGTCAAAATTCTCAACGAACACCGCGCACTGCGGGTTGCCTACCCACAGGATCGTGCAATCGTAGATATCCTCGCCCACCACTAATCCGTAGCGTTCTTCGCCAGGGGCCACGCGCGGTTGACCCATATTCATTTCAAAGGAATAGGCCATCCCCGTCTGCGCCAACATTTTCAAATGCTTCGTGCCCCCGCCGGTGACAATCCGCATCTCACGCCCCGCGAACCCATTCGCGATTGCAAACGCCGCCGCGCACCGCGTGCCATTACCCGACATCTCCACTTCCCCTCCATCGGGGTTGAACAGGCGAATTCGCAAATCTCCGCCCTCCGGCGGAGCATCCAGCCGCGACACCAGCAACCATCCGTCGGCGCCCACACCCGTGTGCCGGTCGCAAATTGCCATGGCCGCGCCCGGCAGTCCATCGCCCGGCGCTTCGTCCTCCCAGGTCAACAAGAAATCGTTCCGCGCGCCATGGGCTTTGGTAAAGGGAATTTCCATATTGGTTGTTAAGGGCTCAAGCGTCGCCAAATTTCAATCGCGGGCGCGCCTTTCGTCTCCACCATTTTCACACGGCGGTATCGCGGCGTCTCGGCAAAATATGCCGCCATGCCCCGTGAAAGTGGGTCCCCTGCAATCGACACCACCCATTCCTGCCACAGAAACACTTCCGGGCGCTGCACAATTCCCTGAAAATACAACCCGTCGCCATCGTGCACCACCTGTCGCAATGGAATCCCCGCATCCCGGAAAATCGCCGTCTGATCTCCGAAATGCGCCACAATTCCCCGTCCGGGCACGTACTTGTCGCGCAAATAGTCCGCGGCCTCCCGCGTCCACGCCCGCCGCGTTACCGAGTTCACTTGCGACTCTTTCCAGGTCACCCAGTTCTCCTGCTTCGGATACGCCAGCCACGGGCTGATGCCGATCACCACAATAAATGCCATCGCCCACCGCCGGCTCCCGTGCGGCAACACCGCCGGAATCGCCGCCGCCGCCAACGCCGCCAATGGCAGCGCGATCATCCCGTAGCGCGTGTTGTAGTATCCGTGCGGCGGCAGCATGGGGACGTGGATTTCGGCCCCCGATCCCTGCATGCTGAAGACATAAAACACCGGCCCGATGGCCAGGAAGAAAATCGGCCACCAAGCTTTGCGCGCCGCCACCGCCAACAGTCCCAGCCCGCCTAATACCAGCAACGGAATGCCCGTAAACAACCGGCTCGCCGTGGCGTAGTACTGCGCCGCTACCAGTAAATGCCCCTCCGTTGGAGCCGGTCCGTTTCCCCTCGCCAAACCCTGCTCGTAAATCCACTTGGCCGACCCCACGCCGCGGTAAAATTCCAGCGGGTCGCCGTAGTAATAGTAGTTGTGTCCTAGCCAATAGAGCGGTCCCACTGACGCAATCAGCCCAACCACGAATCCCGCCCGCCGGTCCCGCCAAAAGAAATAAATAGCCACCGCTGGAATCAGAATCCAGCCCTCATAGCGGGTCATCGACGCCGCTAATAGTCCCAGCCCCGCCAACCACGCCCGGTCCTTCAGCGACGCGTATAACGTCAGCAAAACCGCGCAAACAAAGATCGCCTCCGTCATCGCCAGCGACTGCATGTAGAGCATATTCGGATTCAACGAAAACAGCAGGAGTCCGGTCCAGGCGGCCCGCTCACAGTCAAAACAGTGCCGCGCGATCAAGTACAGCAACAGTCCCCCAGCCACAAAACACAGCGAACTCGGAATCGCCCCCGCCAGCCCCGACTGCCATAGGCTATCCACCGCCACGAACGGCATCATCAGCAGATGCGGCAGCGGCAGCCACACTGTTCCAAGCTGCTCGTATCCAGGGTTCCGGCCGTCCACTAGCTTCCGCGCGTTGTTCAAATGCGCCGACGCGTCGCCCCACCAAAGCAGATAGCCGTGCCGCCAGAAATACAGCACGGCCATCGCCGAAATCGTCACCAGAAATACGAGCGCTCGCCACGGCACGCCCAGCGCGGCGGAGAGATCCCGCCGCGCCGGGGGTGCTGTGGGGCGCTTAGAAGTCCGTAAACTTTTTGAACTCTTGGAAGCGGGCATCAATCTCCGCGCGCGTTAGTGTACGGAAACGGTCCACGCCAAACCGTTCGCAACAGAAGCTTCCCATCACGCTGCCATAAATGACGGCGCGCGACAACTCCCGGCGGTCAATATGTCCCTGGCCC
>SHUN01000164.1 GCA_009697495.1 Bryobacterales bacterium
CGGAAGTATCGGCGCAAGATCCGGCAAGCCGTTCTGTACACCGGCAAGGCTCCCATGCGAATGCGATCGAAGATCGATGCCGGGACGATCAAAGTCGAGTACGATCTGATCGACATTCGCCAGTTTGACTACGAGGCATTGTTGCAGAGCCCTAACCCCGGCGATTACGCGCTGGCGTTACTGGCCCGCGGCGGCGCCGAACACCTCAACGAAATTGTCCAAGCGGCAAACCGTCTTCCCGCCCATCAGCGCCAACGAGTGTTCACACAGTTGGCGATTCTGGCGGGCTTGCGAGGGGCATCCGAAAGATTGACAATGGAGTTCAACACTATGGGAATCAGCGTAGAAATTAACGAGAACGCATTTCTGAAGAACATTCACGATTCGGCTATTGCGAAGGGCCGCGAGATAGGCCGCGAGGAAGGCCGTGAGGAAGGCCGTGAGGAAGGCCGATCCGAAGGCGCTATCCACGTCCTTCGAGGCCTTTTGCAAGACAAGTTCGGCCCGCTTCCTAAATGGGCTGCCAAGCGCTTGGACACAGCCACGTCCAGCCAGGCGGAGCTCTGGACGCATAGAATCCTCCGAGCCGAGTCCCTCGAAGAAGTCATCGGCGGCAAATAGCGGCGAGGCACACCCAGTAGATTGCTGTGCTTATTGGCCGGCTTTAACGGTTAGGAATAACTTCTGCGCGATGGCTTCCCCGCCCTGGGTGACGGTTAAAGGCTGATCGCCGTTGGCCGCGTTGGCGGGGACTTCGATGTTGAACTGGTAGACGCCCACCAAACCCGGCGCGAGTCCGGCGTAACTTACTTTCGCTTCGGCTTCGCCGATTTTAATCGTTACCGGCTTCGTCAACGCTGTGACGCCTTGCGCGATCCGGCCCGCCAGCGCCGGAACACCCGGCGTGATGGGACCGAAGCCGATTCCGTAGAGCGTCAGCGTTTCCCCTGGCACCGCTGGCGCCGCGTCGACGTCTCGAATGTTCCCACCGCTGACGAATTTCTTCGTTGAGTCGTGAATCGCCGCCACGTACTGCACGTCGCCCACTTTGAACGATGCCGGAGCGAGAAGACCACCGGCGAACGGGCGTATCGCGATATTCACAGGCGCACTGTTCATTCCATTAAAGGTCAGCACCAACGGGACTTCGTTCCCGGCCGGAATGTCTTCGGGAACCTGGACGTTGATCTGTCCCGGACTGACGAAGTTGACGTAGGCCCTTCGGCCGCCCACGGTCACCTGGACCTGATCGAGAGTGATCGGAGCGACGCTGCCGGTAAAGTCAGAATCGGCCCAGCCGCGCGTGGTTCCGGCGAGGCCGGTGCCGTAGATTTCGATGTAAGAGCCGGCCGCGGCGCTTCTCCCGCCGCCAAAGGCGCTGGCCGAGACGACGCCGTTGGAACTGATCGACGGGGGCGGATCGGAAGCTGTAATCGACTGGATGATGATGATGTTCGCCGAGCCCGGCGTGCCGCCGCGATAGTTGAATAACGGCATCGCGTCCCACGGCGAGATAAAAACCCCGCTCGGTACCGGCGCCGAAGCAATCCGGTCGACAACCGCCTGGCTGGACGCATTCGCCACGCGGCCGAATACCGTGAAGCCGCCGTTTTGATTGTTCAGGTTCGACGAATTATCGGCCAGGTTGAAGAAGAACTCGTTGGTGGCGCTATTGGGATTACTGCCCAACTTCGCCATCGCCACTGTGCCGCGGGTGTTGGAGATGTTGTATTCATTGCGGACCGGAGGGTCCTGCGGAACCCTGGTCGTGAAGTCGTTGCCCGCAAGTATGAAACCGCCCGTTTGAATAATGAAGCCGGGAACGGATCGATGGAAGACCGTATTGTTGTAGGCGCCCCGGTTGGCGTACTGCAGGAAGTTCGCCACGGTCAGCGGGGCAACACTCGTCAGCAAAGTAATATCGATATCGCCGAGAACGGTTCGCCCGTCGCCAAGCATAACCTTCAATCGAACGGACGAATCGGCTTGGCCGCAAAGCATGGCCGGCATCAGAAGCAAACAACTCAGGAAGCGAGTACGCATTTCATTCCAGTTTATCGCGCCCCGCCGAAGCGCGTACAATCGGAAACGATGCAAATGTATCGTGGCATCGCCGCGGCTCTATTGGCAGTGTTGCTGCTCAGCGCGCAACCGGGCCGTCCGGAGCGCCGCTGGGCGATGTACGAACGTGAAATGCAGAACCCCGCCGACGATCCGCCCGATGCCTGGGACGAAACGGAATTCGCCTTCGCGCGCCTCCGGTATCGATCCGGCCGCGATGGCGGCTTTCGCTTCCGCTCCGGCTCCCGCTGGGGCATCGACGCCAACAAATCCGACCGTCAATTTCTGGCCGGGCTGCGGCGGTTGACGCGCGTCAACGCCCGGTCGGTGGAACAGATTATCGACATCGACAGCGATGAAATCTTCAACTGGCCGTGGCTGTACGCGGTCGGCATTGGCGATTGGAAACTCACCGCGGGCCAGGCGCTCCGCATGCGCCAATACTTTGACCGCGGCGGCTTCTTCGTCGTCGACGATTTCCACAATGAACACGAATGGGCCAGCTTCATGGCCGGCATGCACCAGATCTATCCCGATTGCGAAGCCGTGGAACTGCGGGACAACGACACGATTCTCCACACCGTCTTCGATCTGAATGAGCGCTTTCGGGTTCCCGGCTTGAACGTCGTCCATGGCGATCAGATCGAGCGGGGCGGCATCGAGCCGCACTTCCGCGCCATTCTGGATGACAAAGGCCGCGTCATCGTCGGCATCTTTTTCAACATGGATTTGGGCGACGCCTGGGAGTGGGCCGACATCCCCGAATACCCCGAAAAATATGCGTCTCTGGCATTCCGCCTGGGCGTGAACTATGTTATTTATTCGATGACTCACTGACAGGATTACGCGCCGCCAAGCGCAGGCAGGCCGTTGCGCCCATTTGGCATGTTCTCTACGACAGCAACGAGCGCTTTTTCATCGCCGGCTTGCGGGGCTGGGCATCAACTGGATCGCTTACGCCATGACGCACTAACCTGTGGAAAAGTGGTGCCTGGCACCACTTTTCCACAGAAATCTGATATACGTGTACCGAAATGAAACGTCGCGAACTCCTACAATCCCTCGCCGCCGCCACGCTCGCCGGCAGCCAATACGCCGAAGCCGCGCTGCCCAAAATCAAGATCACCCGCGTCCGCATCTACGAACCGCCGGGCCTGAATCAGACGTTCGCGCAAAGCAACATGGTGGTGACCGTTGAGACCGACGCCGGCATCACCGGCATCGGCGAAGGCGGCGTCACCGACACGCTCCGGCAGTGCGCCGGGACGCTCATCAACAAGAACCCATTCAAGATCGAAGCCATCTGGCAGGAGATGTACATCGCCTGGTTCTATCCTCCTGGCCGCGAGAAAATTCACGCGCAGGGCGCACTGGATCTGGCGCTATGGGACATCAAGGGCAAGGTGCTGAAGCTCCCGGTCCACGAACTGCTCGGCGGCGCTGTTCGCGATCATCTGGAATGCTACGCCACCGGCGGCGCGCGGCCCGCTAACACGAATCCCAATGAACGACTCAGTCTCCGCGAGCGTGCCCGCGCCACCATGGAATCCGGCTACCGCGCCTTTCGCATGGGCGCCGGCGACACGCAAACCGGCGCCGTTTTCAATTCCCATGAGCGCGTCCGCAAAGTTGCCGCCGATTGCAAGGAAGCCCGCGAAGGCGTGGGCAAAGATGGCGACTGGTGCATTGACTTCCACCAGCGTTTCGACTACTCCGACGCCGTTCGCGCCTGCAAACTCATCGAGGATTTCGAGCCCTACTTTGTCGAGGACCCCACCCGCGACGAACACGCCGCGCAGGATCTGCCAAAGCTTCGCCTCATGACGCATGTGCCTCTGACACACGGCGAAGAATGGGGCCAGCGGTATGACTTTCATAAGTTAGTCGAGAATCACGACATCGACTATATCCGCGCCACTTTGCCCAATGTCGGCGGCATCACGGAGATGATGAAAATCGCGGCGATCTGTGAAACGCACGCCGTCGGGATCGTGCCTCATTTCACCGGCCCTATCGCCACCGCGGCGCTGGTCAACTGCCTCGGCACCTTCCCCGGCCCGGTGCTTATGGAGTACAACTACGGCGGCCGTCCGCTGTCCTATCTCCCCGAGTGTCTCGATTTCAAGAACGGCAAGGCGCTGATGAATGACCGCCCCGGACTTGGCGTAACTGTCGATCTGACTAAGTGCAAGTTACTCGGTGAAATTACGACGGAGGGGCGCAAGAATGTCTTCCTGCGGCCGGATGGTTCGTTAACGCACTGGTAGACTCGGATCCAGCCTCGGCGCTTCTCCTTCCGGCTCAAGAACCCACTCTTACAGCCACTGAAAAACTCTTCCAGAAATCGCTCACCGGCGTCACCCTTGATGGCTTCTACACCAGCGGCAAGGATATGGCTGTCGCTCTCCCGGTGCCGATTCTATGGCCGCGGCGGCAAGATGTTCGGCGCTATCCGGAAAAATACCGCGTCGCAGCCCTGAGGCGATATAATCCCGGCATGTTCCGCCGACATTTTATCCCGACGCTCTTCGCCTCCTCGGCCCTCGCTCAGACCGGTCCTGTGCTGGAAACGCAGACCACCGGCCAGCCCCACAAAGGCAAAGTCCTGCTCGCCATCCAGGCCCATTCCGACGACATCCCGCTCTCCGCCGCCGGCACCGTCGCCAAGCTAATTGAGGAAGGCTATACCGGCTATCTCATTCGCGCCACGAACGACGATATGGGCGACGCTCCCGGCCTTGGCACCGTTGGCAGTATTGGCGAACACGTACTGGGCAATGAACGCGACAATGCTGAAGTAGCCCGCGTCCTCGGTTGCAAAGGCAATTTCGATCTCAATTACAACAACCACCGCATGGGCGATGTTTCTCTCAACGAAGTTATCGGCCGGTTGATTTTTCTCATCCGCGCTTTGAAAGCGGACACAATCGTGTCCTGGGATCCCTGGGCCCACGACGAAGAAAATCCCGATCACTACACCATCGCCCGCGCCGTGGAAGCCGCCTCCTGGATGGCCGGCCGCGCCCATGATTTCCCCGAACAAATCGCCATGGGACACGCCGCGAAAACCGTGACCGAAAAATACTACTTCGCCCGCCGTCCCGAGATCACGCGCGTGGTCGACATCAGCAAACAGATCGATAAAGTGATCGACGCCAACCGCGCCAACCGCGCCAAAGGCCCCGCCGGCCATCTCGGCTCCCGTCTCCGCGCCGACCTCGCCAAACGCAATCAGCGCCTCCCGCTATTGGGCGACGACGACACCACCGCCGAGCGCAACTACATTCGCGAATTCGTCGTTGCCCGCAGCCGCGCGCTCGGCGCCAAACACGGCTTCGAATACGCCGAAGCGTTTCACTACATTGGCCCCAGCACCGGGCGCAGCCGCGTCGAGGAATACATCAAGCGCCACGCCGTTCCGCGATAAGCGCGCGGTGGCGCGCCAATTCCTTCGCATAACGCGGATCTCCGGCAATGTTCGTGAACTCGCGCGGGTCCTTCCTGTGGTCGTACAACTCCTCCGCCGTTTCCTCCGGCGTTGTCCATCGAATGTAGCGAAAGTCCGCCGTCCGCACCGCGCGCCCCTCCGTTTTTCCGGCATTCAATTGCGTGTGCGCCGCGCTTCTATGCGGACGCTTCGGGTTATCCAACAGCGGCCGCAGGCTCTGGCCTTCAAGATTCCCCGGCGCTTTCAATCCACACAGATCGGCAACCGTCGGATACACGTCCACCATCTCGACGAGCGAGCGGCAAACCGGCCCCTTCTTCCCCGGCGCCGAAATGATCAGAGGCACCTTGGCTGATTCCTCCATCAAGCTTCGCTTCTGCCAAAACGTGTGTTCACCCAAATGCCAGCCGTGGTCGCCTTGAAAGACGATCACCGTGTTCTCCCGCAGGCCGAGTCCATCGAGCGCTTTCAGCACGCGGCCCAACTGATCGTCCATGAAAGAGATCGAAGCGTAGTAGCCTCGCAACGCTTCCATCTGCTGATCCTCGTTCATCTTCATGTTACCGGCGGTCGCGCCCAGCGTGCGCGGCACCAGCGCCGGAATGTCGTTCAGATCGTCCGCTGGATTCTTCGTCAGGCGGATTTTCGACAATGGATAGCGGTCAAAATACTCACTCGGCGCGACGAACGGAACGTGCGGCCGCACGAAGCCCAGGCCCAGGAAAAACGGGTCATTCCGATGCTTTTCCAAATGCGCGATGGCGCGGTTGGCGGCGTCGAAATCGGCCTGTTCGGAGGCATCAGGCGTCTTCACGTAGCGCATGCCCACGCCTGGCGCGATGCCCGGCGTCAGATCCTTGCCGTCGCCCTTGGAATTATGCTCTTTCCCCTGCGGACTGCCGTTGTGCGTCCAACTCGCCGCGTCCTGCCACTGCGCGGTTCCCACGGTGCCGGGCACGCCCATGTGGAACATCTTCCCTTCCCGGATCGCCTGGTAGCCGTTGTTTTTGAATAGCTGCGGCATCGTCACGTGGTTGGGAAGGAAGTCGCGAAAGTCGGGACCGTTGG
>SHUN01000165.1 GCA_009697495.1 Bryobacterales bacterium
TGTCTCTGGCGCCGCCGGTGTCGACATTGCGTAGCGTGACCTTGACGCCAGCCAGCCTTCCTCCCGAACCATCCGTGACGGAACCATCCACGGTGCCAACCGGCTGTACTTGCGCGTGCAAGAACAATCCAGCCAGTAGACAGAGCATGTAAGTACGGCACTTGGAAACCATAAGCCACCTCTTAATAAACTTTCACCCGAACGCCAAAGCAGGCACAGTATATCAGCTCTGACCGGCGCGCCGAAGCCGCATCGAGAGCCGAGCTGAGTTTGGAAGGAAGTTGCGGTGTGGTGGCATGGCGACACTGGGGACGGCCCATAACGGATGGCCGTCCAAAATAGGGCGTGCATTGCAAGGAAAAGCCAGGGTCGCTGGCTGGCTTTGGAGAGCGCCGAAGGGTTTTGCCGCAAAGGACGGCGCGCCCCCTCGTTTTCCCAGCCTTGCGAAGCGCGGCAGTCATCCACGATACTAAAAGTATCTTTCGTACAATTCGTACGAGACGTACAACATCATGACTCGTCTAAGCATTTCGAAAGCACGGGAAGAGTTCCCCGACGTCTTGAATCGCGCGGCCTATGGAAAGGAACGGACGATTGTGTCCCGGCGAGGGAAGGACTTAGCCGCCGTCATTCCGATAGAAGACCTCCTGCTCCTGGATCGCCTGGCCCGGGAAGAAACGGAGCGCCTGGATGTAGTAGACGCCCGCGCCGCGCTGCAAGAGGCGAGCGAGAAGGGGAGCATTCCACTCCGAGAGCTCATGCGGGAATTGGGGGACTGAGTTCTGGTTTACCGCGTTGCAGTCACTCCCGCCGCCGAACGGGAGCTGAGAAAGATGGATCCTCACGTCCGAAAGCAGGTGAACCGGGACCTGCTTCGTTTGGAGGAAAATCCGCGTCCGCTTGGCGTGGAGAAGCTGGAGACGAAGGAGAAGCTGTACCGCGTCTACGTGGGGCCGGGGAAGAACTACCGCGCCATCTATCAGATTCGGGATGAGGTACTGCTGGTCCTGGTGGTGAAGGTGGGAGACCGGAAGGAAGTGTATCGGCGGGTGAAGTAACGCGTGGCAACACCGGTTAAGGACGCGACCGAGTTGAAAACGCGGTCCTACTCTCGGCGGGGGGTCGTTACTGGAAGCAGGCACAAGTTGCGGGGGGCTCGGCTGCGGTGAAAAGGATGTAGTCTCGGGCGCGGGTGCAGGCTACGTAGCTTGACGCGGCCTTCCTCGGGAACGAGATCGCTCATAGGGTAAAAGCGCAGCCAGCCGGCACCGGGTACGCAAGCCACAACCGGGGCGTGAGAGACTTCAGCGCCCTGGAACTTGGCGCCGTCGCGGAGATAGCCGCTGACGTAGCGCGCCCCCCAAGCGGAGAGAGCGCAGCCCGTCGATCATGACGTGAGCGAAATCCGGGCAGACGCCGGGGCGATGCTTGAGGGCTTGGGTCCGCGGCATGTCGATGGACGTGGGCTTGCACTCGAACTCGCGTTGGTTCGAAGGCGTCGAAGTTGAACCGCCGGTCGCCTGTCACGTCCTCAAAGGAAAAAGGATCCTCGTCAAGAGCATCGATGGTGACGCGGAGTCCGAGGCCATCTGTAAATCGAAGATGCTTGACGCAGGGGAAGCGAAATTTTTCAGTGGCTCCAGGCCCAGCCCCACGGCGCGCAGAAGGTCCTCTTCCGCAGCCGGGTGATCGAGCACCTGCCGCCATTGGAGTTCCCGTGTTTCGTCGGCCAAGTCTCCGCGAAACTGGAATAGGGCGGCGTCCTGATTTTCGAAACGTCAAACCTGGAATGTCTTGCCATCCTCGCGACGCACTTCTATCTGGACCCGCCGCATCAACGTCTCGCCCCGGCGATTGACCCGATGCCGAGCCTCGCGTCGCCGCCCGAAGATTTCCGCGACGCCACCCCCGCCGCACAAATCCGCCACCACAAATGCGCTCGATATGCTAACGTGAAAAGTTGTGCGGACCGGCGTCAAAACAAGCCACCGCCGGAGGATTACATGGAAGCATTAGGAATGGTTGAAACCAAGGGACTGATCGGGGCGATCGAGGCCGCCGACGCGATGGTCAAAACCGCCAACGTCACCCTGACGGGCAAGGAATATATCGGTGCCGGCTACGTGACCGTCACCGTCCGCGGTGATGTCGGCGCGGTGAAAGCCGCTACCGACGCCGGCGCGGCCGCCGCCCGCCGTGTCGGCGAACTCGTGGCCGTTCACGTGATCCCCAACCCCCACTCGGAAACCGAGAAAATCCTGCCCGGTGCCAACAAAAAGTAATCCGGCTGACTAAAAGGCAGCGAAATGTTGCAAGATCCGGATCTGATCTCCTTACAGGAGGTCCGCACGAAAGTCGAAAAAGCCTGGGCCGCCGCCCAGCGGTTCCGCGCGTTCACGCAGGAGCAGGTTGACGCCGTCGTCGAACGCATGGCGGAAGCTGCGCGCGGCCACGCCGAACGGCTCGCGCAAATGGCTGTCGAGGAGACCGGATACGGCAACGCCAAAGACAAACTGGCGAAAAACATGCTCGCCGCCGAACGTCTGCCCAACGAACTCCGCGGCATGAAAACGGTGGGCGTCCTTCGCGAGCGCGCCGACGAAAAAATCACCGAAATCGCCGTCCCCGTTGGCGTTGTGGCGGCCATTCTCCCCACCACCAATCCCACTTCCACGGCCATCTACAAGACCCTGATCGCCCTCAAAGCCGGTAACGCCATCGTCTTGAGCCCCCACCCTCGCGCCAAAGGCTGCACGTGCGCCACGGCCGAAGTGCTGTATCGCGCGGCCGTCTCCGCCGGCGCGCCGGAAGGCATCATCCAGTGCCTCACACAGCCCACCATGGAGGCTACCAACGAGCTGATGCGCCACCCGCGCACGGCGCTGATTCTCTCCACTGGCGGCGCCGGCATCGTCAAAGCCGCGTACTCATCCGGTAAGCCCGCTTACGGCGTCGGCCCCGGAAACGTCCCCGTCCTGCTCGATACCACCGCCGACGTCGACTCCGCCGTTCGCGGCATCCTCGCCGGTAAGTCCTTCGACAACGGCACTCTCTGTTCCTCCGAACAGACGCTGGTCGCCGAGACGCAAATCAGGCAGAATGTTTTGAACGCACTCACGGCCAACGGAGCCTTTCTCTGCAATCAGGCGCAGGCCGCCGCGCTGGCCAAAGTCCTCTTCACGCGCGGCACAACCGTCAACCCGGAAATGGTTGGCCACGCCGCCGCCGTCATCGCCGCCAAGGCCGGTTTTGAAGTTCCCCCGCAAACCCGCGTGCTCGCCGCCGAAATCCAGGGGATTGGCAAAGATCATCCCCTCTCCGCCGAAAAGCTCTCCCCGGTTCTCGCGCTTCATTTCGTCGAGAATTTCGACGCCGCCCTGAACGCCTGTGAAGCCGTCCTTCGCTTCCACGGGCTCGGCCACACGTGCGGCATTTACACGACCGACGATGCGAAAGCCCGCCAGTACGCGATGCGCATGCCCGCCTACCGGGTCCTGGCCAACACTCCCACGCCGCAAGGCTCCGTCGGCATCACCACAGGCCTCTTTCCCGCCATGACTCTCGGCTGCGGCGCAGTCGCCGGCAACGACACCGGCGATAACATCACGCCGCTGCACTTAGTGAATATCAAACGCCTCGCCTGGGCCATTCGCCCTTGGGCTAACTCCGAAGTTACTCCCGTTATGACGCAATCCACCGGCCCTGTCTCCCAAGCCCGCATCGCTTCGGCGGTCGACCGTTACCTCTCCGGCGCCCAGCCGGGGCAGTCCGCCAACATTGCGAATATCGTTGATAAGTTTCTGGAAAGCAAAGGAATCATGCAGGCCTGCGAGCCCTGCGCCGCTCCCAAACGATCTCCGGAAATGGCCCTGGAAAAAGCCCCGGAAACAGCGAAGGCCGCCGTCACCGATTTTGTGTGCGAAGATGATGTCCGGCGGGCCATTCGAAACAACAATAAGATCTTCATCGGCGCTAAGACGATCATTACCCCATCGGCCCGCGACCTCGCCAACGCCCAGCGCGACGAAATTTTCGTCATGACTAAGTAAGTAATAGAAAGACCCCATGCAAACCGATCTCGACAACCTCAAATCGCAGCTCCCGCCCGAACTCGAGAGCCGTGGCTTCGTCGTCTTTCACGGTCTCGCCCGCGCTGACGACGAAAACGGCGTCGTCATGTGGGACGCCGCCCAGCGCCCCGATTACCCCAAGTTCCTCGATTGCGCCGCCAAACTCGGCGTCAAGGTCATCGTCCTCAACACGCGGCCTTTCGAAACGGCCACCATCGAAGACCTTCAGGACGAACTCGAATCCCTCGACCTTCCTCCCTCCGAGCGCCGCGAGCTCGAGCGACGCCTCAAAGCCCTCAAACCCTACACCGGCTTCACCGCTAACCTGGAAATGTCCTTCGACCACAACGGCACCGTCTACGTCTACGAGGTTCGCAGCGAATTCATGAACGAATTTCTCAGCATCATGGCCGAGGTCGACGCCGGTATCTTCCCCGGCGGCAACTTCGAGGAAGACGACGACCCGGACACCAATCCCGGCGGCGGCTTCTTCTCCCGCAACTAATCCCCATGTCCCTCAAACCGGCTCGCTGGTTGATCCCCGATCCGCCCGGAACCGAACTGGCCGCCTTCGCCCGCGCCGCGGGAATTGGGATGCCCACCGCGCGCATCTTCTGGAAACGCGAAATTCGGGACGCCGACGCCGCCCACCATTTCCTCCACCCCAATCTGGACGACCTGCACAACCCCTTCGAACTTGCCGACATGGACCTTGCCTGCCAGCGTTTGGCCTTGGCGATTCAAGCCAGGGAAAAGGTGCTGCTCTATGGCGACTACGACGTCGATGGCACCAGCGCCATTGTCATCCTCCACACCGCCCTCCGCCTGGCCGGAGCTGACATCCACTACCATGTTCCGCACCGCATCCGCGAAGGCTACGGCATGCGTAGCGACGTCGTGGAGCAGGCCAAAGCCGACGGCGTCCAACTTATCGTGAGTGTCGATTGCGGCATCCGCGCCGGAGCCGTCGTCGAGCACGCCAGGACGCTCGGCATCGACGTCATCGTCACCGATCACCACTTACCCGAAAGTGAACTCCCGCGAGCCGTCGCGGTAGTGAACCCGAACCGGCTTGACTGCAAATATCCAGCCAAGAACCTCTGCGGCGCCGCCGTCGCCTGGAAACTGGCGGAGGGCCTGCTGACAACGCTCGAATGGCCTGAATCCCGCCGCCGGAAGTTACTCACATCGCTGCTCAAGTTAGTGGCGATAGCGACCGTCGCCGACGTCGTTCCGCTCACCGGCGAGAACCGCATCCTGGTCAAACACGGCCTGGAGGGATTACGCGAAAATACCAACGTTGGCCTGAAGGCAATCCTTAAAGTAGCCGGTATTCCGGAAGGCGCGGCTCCATCCGCGCGGCAGATCGGCTTTCAGATCGGCCCCCGCCTGAACGCCGCCGGAAGAATGGACGACGCCCGCGACGTGATTGAGCTATTCCTGACCCAGGACGGGAACCGCGCCGCCGCGCTCGCCGAAAAGCTCGACGCGCTCAACAAAGAGCGCCAGGAAACCGAGGCCGCCATTCGCGAGCAGATTCTCGCCGAATGCGCCAAAGTGATCATCACCGACGCCGAGGCCGGCTTGGTGTTCTCGGCTCCCGGCTGGCATCAGGGCGTGATCGGCATCGTCGCCGGCCGCCTCGCCGAGCGGTATTGCCGTCCGGTCTTCGTGCTCAGCGAAGACCCCGAAACCGGCGAAGCCCACGGCTCCGGCCGCGGCACGGCGATCTTCCACTTACTTGAAGCCATGGAGTCGATGCCGGAGTTATTCACGCGCTTCGGAGGCCACCGCCAGGCCGCCGGCTGCAAGATGCCGGCCAGCCGCGTCCCCGAGTTCCGGGCCCGCTTTGCCGCCTACGCCGCCGAACGCCTCGGCCCCGAAGACCTCCGCCCCATCCACGACTGTGACGCCGCCGTCACCCTTGACGAACTGACGGACGAAACCGTGGCCGAGATTCTCGCCCTGGCTCCATTCGGCAACGCCAACCCCGTTCCCCTGTTGGCGCTGAGGGATGTTCAAGTTGCCCGCGCGCCGGAAATCAAGAACGAAAAGCATCTCTTCCTGCACCTCCGGCATAACGGCCAAACGCGTTTGGCGAAGGGTTGGAGCATGGCCTCGCTGGCCAATGCATATCGGGCTAACGACGTGATCGACGCTGCCGTCCTGCTTGAAGAGGACGCTTATTCCAAAGCGCGCGGCGGTTCTTTCTGGGGCTTGGTGTTGAAGGACATCCGCCCGAGCGAATCGGCCGCCCGCGCCGGCTTCTAGCGGGACTTTCACAAAACGAAAAAACAATCCTGGCCGCTGATGAACGCGGATGAACGCGGATAACACGAGACTGCTTATGGACTGACCCCCTTGGGTGAGACACGGACGAAAGAACACTGATGCAGTTCGCTGATTTTTCGTCGACCTTTTTATTGTGCCACAGCATAATCATGATCAGCCGGTGAAGCGGAGACGGGCAATGCTGGCGAGCAACCCGATCAA
>SHUN01000166.1 GCA_009697495.1 Bryobacterales bacterium
ACTGCGTTTGTTGCGTTCCGGAACGCGCTGAAAGGGTCGAACATTTGAATCATCTGGCCGTTGGCCTGCCGGGTTTCCGAGAAGTTACCGTCGCGCTGCAAAGCGGTGGGGAACGTGGCCGTTTCGCTCACCGGAGTCTTCTGCTTCGTCTGCTCATAGGCGGCGAAGAAAAAGGTCTTGTTCTTCTTAACCGGGCCGCCGATAACGCCGCCGAACTGGTCGCGCCGAAACAGCGGACGGGCCGCGCCGCCGCGATTGGCGAACCACTGGTTGGCGTTGAAATCATTGTGCCGAAGAAAGTAGAAGCCCGTGCCGTGGAATTCGTTCGTGCCGGACTTGGTGACCATATTGATCACTGCGCCGCCGGTCTGCCCGTATTCGGCCGGGAAGAAGTTCGTCTGCATTTTGAACTCCTGCACGGAATCCACGGACGGCTTGTACTTCAAGTCCGTGATGCCGGAATTCTGCTCCACCGTGGTTACCGTCACGCCGTCCACAATTACGTCGGAAGTGGAGTTGCGCGAACCGTTAGCCACGAAGTTTGTATTGGTTGAGCCACGACTGCCGGCCGATCCCACCACGCCGGGCGTCAAATACGCCAGCGCCAAAGAATCGCGCCCGATGTTCGGCAGCGTCACCATGAATTTGTTGTCGATCACCTGGCCCATGCTGGCGATCGTCGTGTTCAGCAGGGGGGCCGCGGATTCCACATTAACGGTGGAACTCACGTCGCCAACCTGCAATTGAATGTCCTGGGTCACCTGTTGTTGAACCTGAAGCTGGAATTTCTGATGGACATGTTTGCGAAATCCGTTGGCTTCGACGCTCATCGAATAGGTGCCGGGTCGAAGAGCCGTAACCATGTAGCGGCCCTGCGCGTCGGACACAGTGGGGTGGTTCATATTGCGGTCGGTTTCGTTCAGAGCGACTTTCGCTCCTGGGACGGCTGCGCCGCTGGCGTCGGTGACCGTTCCGCGGATAGATGCCGTGAACGATTGGCTCCACGCGGACGTCGCCAGCAGCACCACGGCTGCGAGCGGCAGAATAATGGCTTGTTTTCTCATTGGACTTCGATTTCTTTCTGAAGCATTACGGGTACAACGGCGTTAATAGCCGTCTTCACCACCTCCAATTATATGCAAGTCGCGGGGGGGGTACAACTCGCCTCCACCCGGTCCCGGATATCGTTCCGCGCCGCGCCGTAATCCGCCGGCTGCGATGGCGTGCCGGTCCAGTCCACACGCGGCCCCGCCGACTGCCCCCCCCAACGTCACCACCTGTTCCGTCCCCTTACAAATCGTCCGCCGCCACGAGCCGAGGGGCGCCTTCCTGCATTGCGGCCTTCAATTTCGCCACCGTCGTCGCGCCGAACACCGCGTCCGGAACCGTACCCCGCGATATCGCCCGCAAGACCAATCCCCGTTATTCCGCCGGCTTGTTGAAATGCGCCGTCCGCACTTGGCTTTGCGCATCCAACGCCGCGCGCAAACCTTTGGCCAATACCGCCGCCGGGCCTTTGCCCCAGTAGTGCAAAAACACGTACTGCGGATTCTCATGCGTCATGTGATTATGAATCGCCACGACGTTGATCCCCGCCCGTCGCAGCGCTTTCAGGACCGGCTGCAACTCCCCCTCCACCATTGCAAAATCCCCATCGACAAAAGCCGATGCGTCCGTTCCCGCAAACGCCGCCCACGTGTTCACGCCCATTTGATTGTTAACTGCCTTCCCGTGCATCGTGGCTTTCCGCCCGATCGCCATCTTGTACATCCCGGCGTTCACTTGCCCCTTTACACCCAGGATTCCGTCCAGCGCCGCGGCCGTAATGGAGTTCGTATCCGGCACCGCGCCGCCAGCGAACTTACTCCCCGGCAGTGGTTGCGCTGCCCGGATCTCCTTCACTTTGTCCAGTGCCTTACGAACCGACGCCGCCAACTTCTCCGCCGTTCCCATTCCGCCAATGTGCATGAACATCACGCGCGGAGATTCGAAGAAAAAGTGGTTGTGCAGCGCCGTCACTTCCAAGCCGTTCTCCAACGCCGCCGACATCGCCGCGTTCACTTCATCTTCAAACAGCACCAGATCCCCCATCACCATCAGGCCTCCATGCGCATCCGGCGTGAATGCCGCCCAGGACGTCAGCCCCATAAAGGGATGCATCGCACGCCCTTCGACCGTAACCTTTACATCGGTCCGCGGAAACGTCACGCGGTACACGTCTTCCGCCTCGGTATAACTTCCCTTGGCGCCGGTGGCAGTGTCGATCTGGTTTCGCTGGGCGTCCGGGATCGCGGCGGTGAGCGGCAGCGCAAAGATCAAAATCGTTCGCAGAAGTTTCATAGTCCGATTATCCGCCAATAGTAGAAAGTAAGCCGCGCGTCGATTCTATTCCTTGCCCGCCCCCCCAACTGGCGATCAGGGCGCAAGTCAGGCTCACTGGAATTGCATGAGGGATCGTCACCCGGATGGGGCGAGGCCCGGCGAGTTGATCCCGTCCTGGCCTCTACTCGTTGATATAAGGATCAGAATATTACCCGGATGATCGGCTAAGGTAAAGTATGTTGATCGTCTGATTCTATTCCTTGCCCGCCCCCCAACTGGCGATCAGGGCGCAAGTCAGGCTCACTGGAATTGCGTGAGGGATCGTCACCCGGATGGGGCGAGGCCCGGCGAGTTGATCCCGTCCTGGCCTCTACTCGTTGATATAAGGATCAGAATATTACCCAGATGATCGGCTAAAGTAAAGTATGTTGATCGTTAAAGGAGACATACCGATACCGCTTAAACGGGCGCTGCGCAAGCTGGGCCAGGACATCCGCGATGCCCGGCGAAGAAGACGCATGCCCGTTGCGCTGGTGGCCGAACGGGCTTCCATGAGCCGCGTCACGCTGGGCAAAATCGAAAAAGGCGATCCCGGCGTTTCGCTCGGCAACTACGCCATGACGCTCTTCGTGCTCGGGCTCTCCGACCGTCTCGCCGATCTGGCGGATGTCCGCGCGGATGCCATCGGCCTTGAACTGGATGGGGAGCGTCTGCCTGAGCGCATACGCCAATCGTCCCCAAAGCCGAAGCGCAAGGAAAAGCCTGATGGATAAGGAGATTTTTGTCTATGCAGACCTGCGCGGAGCGCCCATGCTCGTCGGGCGGCTCTGGAACCGCCAGCGCAGGGACCGTGAAAGCGCGACCTTCGAGTATGAAAAAAGCTGGCTCGCGTGTGCGGATCGGTTCTCGCTGGAGCCCGCCCTCCAGCTTGGCCCCGGCCCGTTCCATGCGCCCGCCGGCAAACCTTTGTTCGGAGCCATCGGCGATTCCGCACCCGACCGCTGGGGCCGCGTTCTCATGCGCAGGGCCGAGAAGCGGCGCGCGGAGCGGGAAAAACAGGCTCCCCGCACATTGCGGGAGATCGAGTATCTCCTCTTAGTCAACGATGAAACTCGCCAGGGCGCGCTGCGCTTCGCCGAAGACGAGAGCGGTCCGTTTCTCGCGGCGCGCGGGCCCAATCAGATACCCCCGTTGATCGATCTGCCGCGACTGCTTTCGGCGAGCGAGCGCGTACAGGACGATACCGATACGGAAGAAGATCTGCGCCTCCTGCTCGGGCCCGGTTCCTCGCTCGGCGGGGCGCGCCCCAAGGCGTCGGTGCGCGACCGCGACGGACATCTTTCAATCGCGAAATTCCCGAGCAAAGGCGATGAATGCAACGCCGTGCTCTGGGAAGCGCTGGCCCTCACGCTCGCGGCGCAGGCAGGCCTGAATACGCCCGCATGGCGACTCGAAACGGCGGCGGATAAACCCGTTCTGCTGCTCCGGCGCTTCGACCGCGCGGACGGCGTGCGGCTCCCGTTCCTCTCTGCGATGAGCATGCTCGGCGCGAAAGACAACGAACCCCACAGCTATCTTGAATTCGTGGACGGCCTTCGCCAGCACGGCGCCGCGCCTAGAGAAGACATGCGCGAGCTTTGGCGGCGAATCGTGTTCAGCATCATGATCTCGAACACCGACGATCATATCCGCAACCACGGCTTCCTGTACCAGGGAACGCAAGGCTGGCGGCTGGCCCCGGCCTATGGCCTCAACCCCGTGCCGGCGGACATCAAGCCCCGCGTCCTGACGACCGCCATCGACCTCGACGACGGGACGGCGTCACTCGCCCTCGCTTACGACGTGGCGGCGTATTTTGAGCTCAACGCGAAAGAGACGCGGCTAATCGTCCGGCGAGTCGCCGCCTCGACCTCCAAATGGCGCGCGGAGGCCGCCAAGCTCGGCCTGACAAAGGCCGAAATAGAGCGCATGGCGTCGGCGTTCGAACATGCAGACCTGAAAGCCGCGCTTTCCAGCAAAGGCTGAGCGCCATTCAGCCCCGTTAAGGGCAATACCGTTCACTTTTACGCGACGCTGGCCGATCTCGCCGTCAACCGCCCCTTCGCCGCCGTCATCCAGAGCGGCGACCCCGGCGCCATTGTCATTGAAAAAAAACGGCGGCTTCTTTCAGGACGAATGGCAACTCCGGCAGAATCTCTCCCTCGCCGCCGGTATCGCGACTTCCGGCCGCGGCCTTTGATAAAGGACAAAAGTCCCGCATTCACGACTGTCATAGACGCCGTTACCCTCTTCAACCGCGTGAACTATCAGGGCTACATCGGTGCTTTGAGTTCCCCCCTTCCACGGGCGTGCCGTTGCGTCGCTGCCGCCGCGCCGTTTGCAGCTCAGTTTGCGTTTTCAGTTTTGACAGTAGAATCAAATCGTGTGTAGTAAAGAACAGCTCCACAGTCTCGTAGACATGCTCCCGGAGGCGGAGGTTCTCGCCGCCAGCCGCTACTTGCAATTTCTCGTAAATGACGTGGCGGATGAGCCGCTGACCGAAGACGGCTGGCGCGATGTCCGAATCGGCATGGCAGAGATCGCGAGCGGCGAATTCACGACACTCGCGGACCTTACACGCGAATTGAAGTTGTGAAGTTCAGTCTTAGAATTGTGAACTCGGGCAAGGGTCAACTCCGCCACGCGGCCGGGGTGCTTGGCGGACGCTAGCGTTGTAAACTCAAGCCGTGCCCCAACCCCTCGCAGGCATCAAAGTCCTCGACCTTTCCCACGCCCTCGCCGGGCCCTACTGCACCCTTCTCCTCGCCGACTCCGGCGCGCAAATCTACAAGCTCGAGCCCAAACATCTCGGCGACATGGGCCGCGGCTGGGGCCCGCCCTTCGCCGGCGGTCAGGCCAGCTTCTTCCTCGGCCTCAACCGAGGTAAACACGGCATTTCCATTGATCTCAAACACCCCGAGGGCATCAACCTCTGCAAACAGCTTGCCGCCCAAATGGACGTACTGATCGAGAACTTCCGTCCCGGCGCCATGGAGCGCCTCGGCCTTGGCTACGAAGCGTTGAAAGGCATCAATTCCAAGCTCATCTATTGCTCCATCTCCGGCTACGGACAGGACGGCCCCGCGAAGGACGAAGCCGCCATGGATCTGGTCGTCCAGGCCTCCAGCGGCCTGTTGTCCATCACCGGCACCGATGACGGCGAAGTCACCCGCTGCGGCTACGGCGTCTCCGACATCACCGCCGGCATGTTCGCTGTCATCGGCATCCTCACCGCCCTTTACGCCCGTCACAAAACCGGCGAGGGCCAGTACATCGACATTTCCATGTTCGACAGTATGATCTCCGCCATGTCGTCAAACTACGCCAGCTTCCTCGGCGACGGGAGTATTCCCGGCACCATGGGCACGCGCTACCCCACCGTCGTCCCCTACGGCGTTTACAACACGCAGGACCGCCCCATCGCCATCGCCGCCGGCAGCGAAAAGCTCTGGACCGCCTTCCGCCGCGCGCTTGAACTCCCCGACGAACCGCAATTCCAAACCAACGCCCTCCGCATCCAAAATCGCGAAGCGCTCGACGATATTCTCAAATGCACGTTCCAACGACAATCCGCGCAATACTGGATCGCGACCCTCCAAACGAACGGCGTTCCGAGTTCCCTGGTGCTCAACTTTCAGGAAGTCGTCGACCACCCGCAAAGCCATTTCCGGCAGATGTTCCCCACGCTGATACACCCAACCGCCGGAGCGCACAGAGTCCCCGGTCCGCCCATTAAACCGGCTACTCCTCCGCAAATTCCCGCACCCCTGCTCGGCCAGCACACGAAGCAAGTGCTGGCCGATTTGCTAAACCTTGATGCGGAGACCATCGCGGCGCTGGAAGCAGACGGAGTGATCTTCAGTTCAGAACCGCACCCGCATCCCTAACTGAACGTTGCGCGGAAAGTTCAACTGCGCCACCGGCAGGATTCCGAAATCGGCCGCGGAAGGGTTCCCCGAAGGCGGATCATTCCGAATAGGCGTATTGAAAGCGTTAAACGCTTCACCGCGGAATTCGAGTTGAATTCTCTCGGTAAGGTTGAACTTCTTGGAGATCATCAGGTCGATCTGCGGCGCCGTCGGGCCGCGAATTCCGTGGAATCGCGACGGCAATTGGACATACTCAAACGGACGGAGCTGCCGCCAACATGCGTTGAACCGGGTCCTGTCGTTCTGGAACCAGCTAGTCTCCGAACGCGCGT
>SHUN01000167.1 GCA_009697495.1 Bryobacterales bacterium
GGGATCTCGGGCGCGCGGCGCGGACCGGCGAAGGACGTGTTCACCGGTTTCAACATTTTCTCAATCGCATTGGAAATTCCGATGGCCGATGTGTTCCCGAATGGCATTCCGCACAACGGTGTGGGGCTCGCGAATTCGACGGACAGCCTGCTGCGCGTCTGGTCGAGCATTAACCGCCAGCGTACGCAAATGGTGGACGATTCGAACATCATCACGGGTATCCGCGGTTCCGGTCCCTGGGTCCAGGTGGGGCGTAACGCGCTGCCGTTGTTCAATGCGGGCCTGGTGGGCACGCAGCGGCAAACGCAGTACTTGCGATCGAGTCCGATGAACGACGTCACCAATTTCGGGGCCGACATCCTGTACCCGGTGCTGGTCCGCGATCTGGACGCGCTGGGCGTTTATAAGGCGCTGGGATTGCCCGACGCCACCGTGGACACGTTGAAGGGACCGCGGCTGGACATCATCAAGGTGATCAATCTAGGCCGCCCGATTCCGATTGAAGACGGATCGACGGGTGACGTCATTACCATTGACGCCGCGCTGGATTCGAGCTTTCCGAATGGCCGCAAGGTGGGCGGCGGCACGGAGCCGAATCGGAATCAGGTGAACGTGAACACGGTTTTGATCAGCCTGATTGCGGCCGGCGATCCATCCGCGGGGTTGGCGAAGGGAGTGGAAGTGAACGATAAGAACTACTTGAATCGCTTCCCGTTCCTGGCGCCGGCGCATCAGGGTTTGCTGCAGGGGCATGGCGGGGTGAATACTCCGGCGGTTCCCGATATTCCGAATCCGTAGTTTGAATTTTGCCAGCGAGGATTGGGATGCTCCGATTTGTTTGGATCGTTTCGGTGGCTGTGTTCGGCCATGACATGTGGATTGAGCCGACGACGTTCCGGCCGGAGGCGGGGCAGGCTGTGGGCGTGAAGCTCCGAGTGGGGCAGGAGTTGCTGGGCGATCCGATACCGCGGATCGCCCGGCAAATCCGGGAATTTGTGGTAGTAGACGCGGCAGGGAAGCAGGCGGTGATGGGGCGCGAGGGAAGCGACCCGGCGGGGTATGTGCGGGGCGGGGCGGCGGTGATCGGTTATTGGAGCCGGCCGAGCCTGGTTGAGTTAGACGCGGACAAATTCAGTCTGTATTTGAAAGAAGAAGGGCTGGAGCGCGTGCTGGCGGAGCGGGAGCGGCGGAAGCAGAGCGGGATGAAGGCGCGGGAGCATTTTTCGCGGTGCGCCAAGAGCTTGTTGGCAGGGGCCGGGGACCGGGTGTTGGGGTTTTCGCTGGAACTGTTGGCGGAGAAGAATCCCCATGCGTTGGCGGGGGCGGCGCTGCCGGTGCGTTTGCTGTATGAAAACCAGCCGCTGGCCGGAGCGCTGGTGGTGGCGATTCAGCGGGGGCGGCCGGAGCGGAAGGTCACAGCGCGGACAGATAAAGAGGGACGGGTGAGTCTGGCGCTGCGAGGGGATGGGGTGTGGCTGGTGAAAGCGGTACACATGGTGCCGTCCGGGGAAGAATGGGAGAGTTACTGGGCATCGTTAACGTTTGGAATAGGGACTAAGTGATGTTACTTCGATTGTTACTGGCGGCAGGGATGGCGGCCGGGGCCCATGAGATAGGGACAACGAAAGCGGCGATGCGGTTTCCGGCGGATGGGACTTATGTGTTGGCGATTGAGACGGACGCTGCGCCATTAATGGAGAAGCTGGGGGCGCGTGAGTTGACTCATTGCGGGGAGGCGATCCGAGGACGCGTTGCATTGGCGTTTGACGGCCAGACGGCGCTGCCGGCGATTGAATGCCGAATGTTAGCCGATGGCGGGGCGTTGGTGGCATTGACGGGGCCGGTTCCGTCCGGGGCGAAGGCGTTCACTTTTCGGTTTGGATGGGTGTTTACGACGTATTCCTTGCAGGTTGGGGGGGCACGGTATGGGTGGAGGGCGGGGAATTGAGCGTGCCGCTGGCGGTCGGGGACACGGAGCCGGTTTCGCGCTGGCGCGTGGCGTGGCGGTATCTGGCGCTGGGATTTACGCATATCCTGCCGTACGGGCTGGATCACGTCCTGTTTGTCCTGGGAATCTATCTATTGAGCAACAAGCCGCGCAGTGTGTTATTGCAGGTTACTGCATTTACGGCGGCACATTCGATTACATTGGGACTGAGTATGTACGGCGTGTTGCGCGTGCCGGCTTCGATAGTGGAGCCGTTGATCGCGGTGTCGATTGCGTATGTGGCGATTGAGAATTTGTTTTTGTCGGAACTAAAGCCGTGGCGCGTAGGGCTGGTGTTTGGATTCGGATTGTTGCATGGGATGGGGTTTGCGGGTGTGTTGACCGGGTTGGGCCTGCCGCCAGGGGAGTTTGTTACGGCGCTGTTGACGTTCAACATAGGGGTCGAAATGGGGCAATTGGCGGTGATCGGGGCGGCGTTTCTGCTGGTGGGATGGCATTGTTCAGAACGGATCTGGTGGCGGAGCAGGGTGGTGATTCCGGCTTCAACGTTGATTGCTTGCGCGGCGATTTATTGGACCGTGGAGCGGGTGATGGGGTGATATGCTATGGCGGTGATCCCATGACTACCTGTAATCGGCGAAATTTTCTTTCTCTTATCGGCGGCGGACTGGCGGCGGCGCAGACGGCCGCCGCGAAGCCGAATGTGCTGATGATCTGTGTCGATGATTTGAATGACTGGATCGGCTGCCTTGGAGGGAATCCGGATTCAGTGACTCCGAATTTTGACCGGCTGGCGAAGCAGTGCGTGTTGTTCACCAGCGCGCACTGCGCCGCGCCGCTGTGCAATCCGTCACGGGCGGCGCTGCTGACAGGCATTCGGCCATCGACCTCGGGCGTGTATCAGAACAATCAGCCGTGGCGAACTTCGGCGGTGCTGGCCAGGACGCGGACTCTGCCGCAGCATTTTCAGGACAATGGCTACAAGGCAATCGGGGGCGGGAAGACGTTTCACGACGCCTATCCGGATCCGGATAGCTGGGAGGAGTATTTTCCGTCGAAGACGCAGCAGAAACCGGCGGATCCGCATCCGGCTAAGACGCCCGCGAATGGATTGCCCAATCCGGGCAATTTCGATTGGGGGCCGATTGCGGAAGGCGACGAGGCAATGGGCGACCACAAGGTTGTGAATTGGGCGATTGGACAAATGAGTAAGTCACATGGAAAGCCGTTATTCCTGGCGGCCGGATTGTATAGGCCTCACTTACCCTGGTATGTGCCGAAGAAGTATTTCGATATGTATCCGTTGGAGAAAATTACGCTGCCGAAGGTGAATGGCGATGATCTGGATGACGTGCCGCCAATCGGGAAACGGATGGCCAAGCCGCAGACGGATCATAAGTTAGTTACCGATCACGGAAAGTGGAAGGAAGGAGTGCAGGCTTATTTGGCTTCGATCCGGTTTACCGATACGGAGTTGGGACGGCTCCTGGACGCATTCGAGAAGAGCCCAATGGCGAAGAACGCGGTGGTTGTATTGTGGAGCGATCACGGTTGGCATTTGGGGGAAAAACTGCATTGGCGAAAGTTTACGCTGTGGGAAGAGGCGACGCACAACGTGCTCATGATGAAGGTTCCTGGAGTCGGAATAGCGGGCGGCAGATGCGACCGGCCGGTGAGCCTGATGGATGTGTTTCCGACCCTGACGGATGTGTGCGGGCTGCCGGCGAAGAAGGAGTGCGAGGGCGTGAGTTTGCGGCCGTTGTTGGTAAACCCGAAAGCGAAATGGGACCGGCCGGCGTTGACGACCTACGGAAAAGATAACCATGCCGTGCGGAGCGAGCGATGGCGCTACATCCGTTACAGCGATGGGACGGAAGAGTTGTACGACCGGGAGAAGGATCCGATGGAATGGAAGAATCTGGCGGGGGATCCTAAGTTCTCCGAGGTAAAGGCGGAGCACGGGAAATGGCTGCCGAAAGTGAACGCGACGGAAATTCCGGGTCGCGGTAACGGCTGAGTCTTGATAGAATCTTAAATCAGGAGACTAACACGATGAAACTTTTTCTGACTGCCGCCGCGACTTTGTTGCTGACTTCCGGCCTGGCTTTGGCTGGTGAGAAGGGCATGATGCATTGCTTCGCTTTTACGGTGATTCCGGAGGCGACGGATTCCGATTGGAAAGCGTTCGCGGAAGCGACCGATAAATGGCCTTCGCAGTTCAAAGGCATCCAGAAGATCTGGCAGGGCAAGCTGCGCGGACCGTTGGCGCAATTTACCATAACGGCCGAGGCACGCAAGAAACTGGCGGCCGGTGAGAAGGACGTGGAAACGAAGGCGAACCGCTTGATGCGGCAGCACGGGGTTTGCATGTTGATGAACGGTCCGGAGACGCTGAAAGAGTACACGGCCGCGCCATTCCATAAGGAATGGATGGCGATTTACGAAAAAGTGCGCGTGGCCGGGACAACGACGTACGACATTTTGGCCCAGTAGTTTTCTGGAGGGGGAAGCCATCTAAGGCTTCCCCTTCAGTTCTTCGATGGATACGGTCCCGCGCTCCCAGCCACTTTGTTCCGGGAGTTTGCGGGCTTTTTTTTGCCAGAGCGCGGCCTGTTTTTTGTCGCCGCTCTTCACCGCGAGATGGGCGCGGGCGTTGAAGACGGCGGCGCGGAAGGGGTGTTTTTCGTCGAGCTCGCCGACGATAACGGCATCGGCTTGATCCAGGAGTGCGCCGGCGCGGTTGGGACGATTGGCCATATCGGCGGCGCGGGCGGTTTGCAGCAGGACGGTGGCGCGGCTGATTGCGCCGTCAACGGTGAGCAGGATGGGCAGCAGCTCCTCCATTTCGCTCCAGACCGGGGCGGAGTCCATGCGGGCGACGGAGACGTTGAAGCGGCATGCGGCGTTTTCCAGAATTCCATTCGTTGGGGCTTGGCAGGCCGTGGCCCAGGCTTTTTGCGCTTCGCGGGTACGGCCTGCGGCATGGAGGGCGACGCCGAGGCCCAGAAAGCTCGTGGCGCGAAGGCGGCTGCCAGAGGGAAGTTCGGCTAGGGACCGGTTCCAGAGCGGGATGGCGGCCTCCGGGAAGCCGCCCAGGGTGAGGTAACCGGCGAGTTCGGCGCGAAGGACGGCGGCGTCTTCGGGCGTGCAGGGGCGGCAGGATTGGAGGGCTTGCCGTTGCTGGAACTCAGCGCCGCGCCAATCGCCACGGCGGGCGAAGGCCGAGGCGGCGGAACGGGCCGCGACGGGATCCTGCCCGGCTGAAAGCGGGAGGACGGCGAGAGCGAACAGAAGTGTTCTCATACCCGCAGGATCGCGGGTGGCGCAATAGTAACCGTTAGGGCTAGGTCTGTAAGTGGTTGATTAGGATTGAAATATATATTTAAGTCGTTTGGCACCGTCTAGCGGCCAATACCAAAACACCACCACTACTCCGTCGGCTTCGCCTTCTTCGGCGGCAACAACTTCCCCGGATCATCCCCAACCGGAATCGCAAAATCCACAAACCCCGCCAGCATCTCCTCCCACGATTGATCGCCCCAAAACACTTCCGCCTTCGGGTCAGGGTTCGAAGGGTTATTCGGCGAGTTATCGAACCATGCCGTTGTCCGCAGAATCGAACCCTTCGGCAACACCAGCGGCTTCTCCATAAAGTAAGTCATCTGCCAGTTAAAGTCATATTTCGGAACTCGAAGCAGCATCTCTTCCCGCCCGTCCGGATAGGTGACGGAGTACTCCCACGACCGTCCGCGCAAATGCGAATGCGGAAACATCGACTGCAACACAACGTCATTCTCAATCTTCACCCGCGCATCCACCCGGTGATTCTCCGCGCCCGGCGGAATCCGCAAATTCAGGTTCGAAACAAAAGTGTTGATCACCCTTTCCTTCGGCGGTTCTTTCGCAAACACGAATCCAACCTGCGACCGGTCAATTGCCTCTTTCCCGCTCGCCGTATAATGCATCTGGAAAATAAGATCGGAGCCGGCTTTAATCAGCCGCGCTTGCCCCGGCCGTGTTGCATACGCATCGCCGCCCGGTACATACACTGAGACCACTTCCATTGCATCCGCCAGATTTAAGTTACCTTGCCCCGTATCCACCGGAGGATGGCGGATCTGCCTTCTCTTCGGCACAAACGGCACCCCAGGTTGCGCCGCCTTGTGGAACTCCGATCCCGCCGAACGGTTCATCAAAACAATGTGATGCACCACGTCCCTCGCACCCGGTCGCACTTCCGCCTTCTCCACCCATTTGTCCTCCGCAAATGGCGCTTTCACCACGAAGTAGGTGTACTCCACCGTCCCTGATGCCGGCACTTTGAAGTCCACGCCCATATCGACCACCGCATCCGGCGTCCCAATCGTCCAACCCGTCGCAAATTGCCGAGCCGCCGGCGCGTCTTTCGGATTACCTTCTTTGGCCCCATCGTCCACCCAAGCCAAAAGCGTTTCCCGCTCTTTCGCCGTCAGTGACTTGTCATTCGTGAAATGTCCAATTGACTTATCCGCGAACCACGGCGGCATCTTCCCACCCGCCACCGCCTCCCGGATCGCCTTCGCCCACGGACGCGCTTCGGCGTAAGTCATCAGCG
>SHUN01000168.1 GCA_009697495.1 Bryobacterales bacterium
AGTACGGGTATGTCTATTTGACGCAAGTGGATATCGGTCCGAATGGATTAGTGCGGTCGCCGGACGTGGACGGCCCGCGGCAGGACCGGCGGGAGACATTGCTGGCCGCCATGCGGGACGGGCAGCAGAAGCGCTATCCGGGGGACCCGGTGGTACAGGCGCAGGCGGATGTTTCCAGGCAGGCGTTTCGGTTAGCCGGACCGCGATTCATGAATGTATTTGACTTGAACCGGGAGAGTTCGACGCTGCGGCAGGCGTATGGAAGCGAGTTTGGGCAGAGGTGCCTGTTAGCGCGCCGCCTGGTGCAATCCGGCGTGCGGTTTGTAGAAGTGTCCTATAACTTGAACTTCCTGAATGGAAGCGGCTGGGACACACACAACGAAGGGCAAGTGAATCAACACTTACTCATTCAGGACTTGGATAAGTCGTTCGCGACGTTATTGCAGGATCTGGAAAAGAACAAGATGCTGGATTCGACGCTGGTTGTGATCGCAACCGAATTTGGACGGCCGCCAGAGTTCGATTCGGGCGGCGGGCGCGGGCATCAGTCAGAGGCTTATTCCATGCTGTTGGCCGGCGGCGGATTGAAGACGGGGCAGGCGATCGGCACGACGGATGAGTTGGGAAAGAAAGTAGTTGAACGTCCGGTAACGGTGCCCGATTTTCATGCGACGATTCACTGCGCCCTGGGAATTGATCCGCATAAGAATCTGTACGCGGGCGACAGGCCGGTGCCGATTACGGATCAGGGTAAGCCGGTGCTGGAATTGTTCTAGGGGCGCGACCGTGTGAATACGTTCGCATGTCGGTGCCTGACTGGCGCAAAACCGCCTTTCCGAGCCGCGCCGCGCCTTTCCGAGGCGCGACCGTCAGGGAGCGGTCCTCGCGGTCAGAGTTCTAGGGGCGTGTGCTTCTCTTCTGATACTTGAATGACTTCCAATCCGCGGCGGCGCGGCCGTTCAAATCCCACATAACGTGTCCGGCGCGGATGGTCAGTTCGGCTGTCAATTTCTTCTCACCGGTTCGGGACGCGCCGGCGGAGTCGATGTAACCGAAACGGCCTTGTTCGAGTTTGAGGACGGTAATGTCAGCCTCGGCCCCTACATCGAGATGACCCAGTTTGGGGCGCTTGATCTGTTTGGCGGGATTCCATGTACTCATTTTGATGACCGCGTCGAGCGTCGCGCCGAGTGTCAGTAACTTCGACATGACATTAGTCATATCCTTCATTCCGGCGTTCATGGAGCCGGTGTGGAGGTCGGTGGAAATAGAGTCGGGCCAGAAGCCCTGCTCTGTAAGTGGAGACGCGATATTCCAGTAGAAACTGCCGCCGCCATGACCGACGTCGAAGATAACTCCGCGCTTGCGGCCGGCGACAAAGGCCGGGTTCACCTTGCCGTCTTCGCCGAGTTCGCCGCGGTGTCCGGAGTAACAATGGGTGTAGATATCCCCTGCACGCATTTTGTCGCCGAGCAATGTTCGTAAGCTACGGTCAAGAGTCATATAGCCGAAGTCGACCATAATGGGCAGGTCAGTTGCTTTGGCGGCGGCGAGAGCGCCATCGACGGAGGGCCAGCCTTCGCCCGCGTAATGAGCGGTTTTGAAGCCGACGACGACGTCTTTGTGTTTCTTTGCCACGGCGGCGGCTTGTGCGGGCTGCATTTCGGCGTTGTCGTCTTCGCCGGAAGGGCTCATGCCATTGCCGACGATGTTGATGAAGGCGAGGACGCGCGTCTGGGAGCGGTCGATGATGCGTTGGCGGAAGTCTTCGAAATTGCGCCAGCCGGAAGAGCCGGCGTCGACCTGCGTGGTCACACCGGAGCGGAAGCTGAAGCCATCGGGGTAGACGGAGGAATCGCCGGTGAGAGCCTTGACGCCGGTGCCTGTGTAGACGTGGGCGTGAATGTCGATGAGGCCGGGGACAACGTACAGGCCTTCGGCGTTGGCGACGCGCGCGGCCTGCGAAGCGGGGATGTCAGCGGCGACTTTGGCGATTCGGCGGCCGTCGATGGCGACGTCGAGTTTGGCGGAGCGACCGTTCTTGGGGTCAATGACGTGGCCGCCTTTGATGAGAAGCGAATAGGGAGCCTGCGCCGGGAGGAGCGCGATGGCGGCCAGAAAAAGTAGGGAGCGCATGGCGTCGATTATATAAGCGTTTCTAAACGGAGGCCTAAGGTTTTGCGTAGGCTCTGTCGATGTAAGGGGGGATGTTACGCTTTGGACAGAGGAACTTTGGCCGATGGATGACGCGTCGGTTGCTTGCCTTGTTCGCCGTAATTCCGATTTTCGGGGCCGTTGAGCAGGTAGCGGACATTCGCTCCCGGCTGGCCGGATCGGTGGAACCGGCAGGCACGCCCTGTGTCGTGGAGGGCGCGGCAGTGAGTTTGGCCGCGCTTTCGGCGATGCTAGGCCCGGATTTTATTTGGAAGACGATTCGGGCGGAATTCTTGTTTGGCGTGAGAACGATGAGTTCGGACCGTGCCGATTGCCTGGCGGCGGGTATGGACGACCACGTGGCGAAACCCATCGGATTGAAACAGTTGGCAGCGGCGTTGGAACGCGCCGAAGCAGGATTGCAGGATGCCCCTATCGCACAGACGCCCCAAGCGAAAGGCGCTCGCGCAGGAGGCGAGCTAGGACTCCCTGCGTTTGGCGGCGAACTTGTCCCGAAATTTTTTCACTTTCGGTCCTACTACGAAGAGGCAGTACGATTCGTTAGCGTGGGTCCGGTAGTAGTTTTGGTGGTAGCCTTCGGCTGGCCAGAAGTGCTCGGCCGGGCGAAGTTGAGTAACGACGCGGTCCGCATAGACGCCGGCCATTTCCAGATCCCGCATGACTTCGGCACCCTGCTGCTTCTGCGTTTCCGTGTGGTAGAAAATGACGGAACGGTACTGGGAGCCTTCGTCGTTTCCTTGCCGGTCCCACGTTGTGGGGTCGTGAATCGTGAAAAACACGGCCAAAATTTCGCGAAAGGAACACGTTTCCGTATCGAACGTCACTTGCACCACCTCGACATGCTCCGTGCCGCCGAGGCAAACTTCCTGATAAGTAGGATCGGAAACCCGCCCGCCCATATATCCGGAAATGATCGATTCGACCCCGGCCATCTCCTGAAAAACGGCTTCGATGCACCAGAAGCAGCCGCCGCCTAATGTTGTGGTTTCCGTCGCCATGTCTCCATGATCTCAATTCACCAAGCCCCCATGCTCTTGAAATATTCCCTTGGTATTCTCATTGTTATGAACTGCCGCTTTGGTTTTTCGCTGTTGATCGCCTGTAGTCTACTCAGCGCCCAGGAATTTCGCGCCAATATTTCCGGGACCGTCACGGATCCATCCGGCGCGCCGATCTCCGGGGCCCGGGTGGAGGCCATCAGCGCCGAGCGCCAGGTACGTTATGAAGCGCTTTCAAACGATGCCGGAATCTACCTGATTCGATTTCTCCCGCCGGGGGTGTATTCCCTGACGGTTCAAAAAGAAGGCTTCAAGCGTGCCCAGCGCGACAGATTGACCGCGCAGGGGGCCGATCGGCTGAGCGTCGACATCCGCATGGAAATCGGCGGCGTCACCGAAAGCGTCACCGTGACCGGCGAAACGCCGTTATTGGCGACTGAGACGGCCTCGCGAAGTGTGACGCTGGAACAGAAGTACGTCGACGACCTGCCCACGTCGGGCCGAAACGTTTACCAGTTGCTGTTCTCGCAGCCGGGTGTGATTAAGACCGGCGGCTATTGGGGCTCGTTCGAACTCTACGCATTCGGCAACATGAATGGCATCATGATCAACGGCGGGCGGTCCGGCGAGAACGAAACGCTGATCGACGGCGTCTCCTCGGTGCGCGGTTCGCGAAGCGCCTCTTTCGCGCCCGCACTGAATGCGATTCAGGAAGTGACGATGTTGACCAACTCCTATGACGCATCCTTCGGACGTTTTGGCGGCGGAGTGACGAGCATCGTGCTGCGGACCGGTACCAACCAACTGCATGGGCAGCTTTTCGAGTTCATTAAAAATGACAACTTGAACTCGAACGGGTATTCGGCGAATGCGGCGAATGTGCGGCGGCCGGAGTACAAGAACAACACGTTTGGCTTCACCGTGGACGGGCCGGTGGTGATCCCAAAGCTGCTGAATGGGAAGAACAAGTTGTTCTGGATGCTGTCATTGGAATCACTACGGGAGCGGAATCCGCAGATTCAGTTGTGGACGGTGCCGACTGCGGCGGAGCGTCGAGGCGACTACTCGCAGATCGTCGACAGCCAGCGGCGTTCGATTTCGATTTATGACCCGCTGACGACGCGGACGAATCCGAACGGCGCGGGGTTTATCCGTACGCCGTTCGCCGGGAACGTGATTCCGGGCGGGCGGATCAATCCGGTGGCCGCGAAGCTGATGGAGTTTTATCCGGCGGCGAACCGGGTGAGCGAAAACGTCGATGGCCAGAACAATTATCTGTTTGTGAACAGCTCGAAGAATAGTTACAACCAGTGGCTCGGGAAGCTGGACTGGGCGATCACTGATCGGCATCGCGTCAGCGGGCGTTATGGCGAGACGCCCTGGTCCAATTTCGCCCGTGTGCAGTGGGGAACGAATGCGGCTGAGCCGTCGAGCGAGTACCCGTCGACGCGTATTTCCCGAAACTGGGCGGCGGATTGGACCTACACGGTTTCGGCGTCGACGGTGTTCAACTTGCGGGCCGGGCTGGCGCGCTACGAAGGCTTTAGCGGCAATACCTTTGGCCGGGATTACGATCCGCGTCAACTGGGGTTCCCGGACCGGCTTGTATCGCAGTTTGTGGGCCTGCAGTTCCCCCGGTTCAATTTCGCCGGCAATAATATTTCGCCGTTGGGCGCGGCGCAGACGAGTGGATATGAAGCGTCCGACGCCTACTCGTTACAGCCGAATGTGCAGCATAACCGGGGCCGGCACTCGCTAAAGTACGGCGCCGAATTCCGGCGGTATAACCAGAACAACATCCGGCCGGCGTCGGCGAGCGGCAACTACACATTTAACCGGAATTGGACGCAGGCGAATCCGCAGCAGGCCGATGCGCTGTCGGGGGCGTTCCTGGCGACATTTCAGTTGGGATATCCGACGAGCGGTTTTGTGGACCGCAATATGGATCCGGCCTACCGCAATCCGTACATGACGTTTTTCTTCCAGGACGACTGGAAGATTACCCGGACCTTGACCATCAACGCGGGCCTGCGGTGGGATTATGAAGGCCCGGCAAGGGAGCGCTACAACCGGCAGATTCGCGGATTTGCCTTCGATCAGGCGAGTCCTATCGCCTCGCGCGTGCAGGGACTTTCGCTGAAGGGCGGGTTGCTGTTTGCCGGCTCGAACGGCCTCGAACGGGACGCCTTCAATCGCGATTGGAATAACATCCAGCCCCGCATCGGCGTGGCTTGGCAAATTGCGCCGAAGTGGGTGCTGCGCGGTGGCTACGGGCTCTACTATCTGGGCCAAAACGGGGTAGGCTCGGACGCCGGGTTCAGCCGGCAAACTGCGATGATCGCTTCCACCGACAACAACCTGACGCCCGCCGCGTCGCTGTCCGATCCCTTCCCGCAGAGCCTGTTCCCTACCGGCCTGCTCCAACCCATCGGCTCCACACAGGGTTTGGCGACGAATCTGGGTTTGGCGGTTGGCGCACAACTGCTGGACCGTCCCCTGCCGAAGTCGCACCAGTTCTCGTTCGGGTTCCAGCGGACGCTGGGCCAGACGTGGCTGCTGGATGCTTCGTATGTGGGGAATCTGACGCGGGATCTGCCGCTCGGCGCCGGATTGAACTTCCTGGCGGCGGACACTCTCAATTCTATTCCGGCGGCGAACCGGCAGACCTACTTCAGCCAACAGGTTCCGAACCCGATGGCGGGCTTGCTCCCCGGATCGGCATTCAACGGCACCACCGTGCCGCGGCAGCAGTTGTTGTTCGCCTATCCGCAATATCAGCAGGTGAGCATCAATAACATCGCCGCCGGCGCCCAGACCTACCACGCGCTGCAGGCGAAGGCGACGCGGCGCTTTTCCAATGGCCTGGCCATGCAAGCAAGTTACACGTGGGCGAAGACGATGGAGCGCGTGTCGCTGTTGAATGCGCAGGACGTGAACCTCGCCAACCTTCGGTCGACGCGCGGCGAACAGCGCTTGTCCGCGGACGACATTCCTCACACGATTTCCATGGTCAGCTCTTATGAACTGCCGTTCGGCAAGGGGCGGCAGTTGCTCAGTGGAGTGAACGGGGTGACGGATGCGATCCTCGGAGGTTGGAATGTATCGGCACAGTATATTCGCCGCGGCGGGCAGCCGATTGAATTCCCGAACGCCGCGCCCAACGTCGCGCGATCAGCGAAGTTGAGCAATTCGCAACGCGACGAGCTGGCCAAGAAGGCCGGACGAAGCGAGTTCAATCCTTTTTTCGACAAGTACTTTGACACGTCGATTTTTCCAACGACGGCGCAGGCCCCGTTCACGCTCCGCGACTT
>SHUN01000169.1 GCA_009697495.1 Bryobacterales bacterium
GGATTCATTGATTCTCGCACTGGCTTGGCCGCGGCGGCGCTGGTACTACTGGTTGCTGGCGGCGGGGGGCTCTCGCTCGCTGTCGATCACTGGAACGCGCAGCAGGAGGTCCGGAGCCGGAGCCACTCCGCAGTACCAGCGCCGGTGGTACCCGCGCCCGCGGCGGCGTTGACGGCGAATCAGCAGCAGCCGGTGGCCGCTGTAGCCGTTGTGCCCGTTCATACCGAGGATCCGAGTGGCAATCTGGTGCTGAACATCGAGGCGACCGAGAAGACTTGGATTGAAGTCAGCGCCGATGGGAAGCGGATCTTTATGGGCGTGTTGCAACCGGGTGAAAAGAAGCTGATTTCCACGCTGCAGAACGCGAAGATGGTGGTTGGCAATGCGGGCGGGATTGCGGTGAGCAAGGGCGGACGGGACATCGGTCCAATAGGTCCGCGCGGTCAGGTGCGGACGGTGAACATCACGCCGGAGACGGTTGAGATCGTGGACCCGAAAAAGCCGGCTGCGACGATTTAGCGTTACCGGAGTTTTTCGAGAAGCATCGCGGTGAGATCGAAAATCAGGATGTTGCCGGCGTTATCCGGCGAGTAGTCCGTTTTCGGCATGGCGTCGACGGTGATCGCGATTGCGTACTTTTCGTTTTTGCGAACGACGAGGCCGACATCGCTGCGCAAGGCGTCGAGCGCGCCGGACTTGGAGGCAACCTGGAAGCCGGCCGGATGCCGGCCGATGCCGTCGGTGTACTGTTGGCGGCGAAGAATGGCGATGATGTCCTTAGACGCTTCGGCATTTACGAGTTTCCCTTTGTCCAGGAGTTCGATGATGCGGGCCATCTCGCGGGGCGTGGATACGCCGATTCCGAATTTCTTGTTTGCTTCTATTTGGCCGAACGCGCTGGCCCCATTCGGAATTTTGGCTTCGGCGAAGACTTTTCGGATTGAACGGGTGGACTGGAAGCCGTACTTTTCCATGACCGAATTGACGTAGTCGGCGGTGAGGCGATCAATGAGCAGATTGGTGGCGGTGTTGTCGCTGACGACGATCATCAAATTGGCCAGATCGCGGAGGAGGAATTTACGTCCGGGGGTGAATTCGCGCAGGATGCCGGAGCCGGGAACTTTGTCGTCAGCGGTGAGTAGGATTTCCTCGTCCCACTTCGCTTTGCTATCGGCGACGGCCTGGAAAGCGGCGATCAAAATGGGCAGTTTGATGGTCGAAGCGGTGCGGATACGCTCATCGGCGCGGATGGCGAATTCGGCGCCGGTGTTGAGATTTTTTGCGTAGAGCGAGACAGTTCCCTGGAAACCGGCGATGCGGTCGTTGATCCGTTGATCGACTGCCGGCGCGTCCTTGGCGCAGCGGAAGCCGATATTCGGCTGGCGCTGCGTGGGGCGCACCCAGTTGCGGAAAAAAACGGTGATGCGTTTATTTTGGTCGGACCATGCGCCGCCGCGAATGATGCGGTAGGTTCCGGCGGCGGGGCCCTTCGGGTTTTCGGATGGCGAGTTCTTGTAGTATTCGCGGTCGAACCAGTCGGCAGTCCATTCCGACATACTGCCGGCCATGTCGTGGATGCCGAAGGCGTTGGGCGGGTAGCGGCCCACTTCGCCGGGGCCGGTTTCGGTGTTGTGGCGGGCTAGTTTGGCGTCATACTTGTCGCCCCAGGGGTAGTCCGCGCCTTCGAGTCCGCCGCGGGCGGCGCGCTCCCATTCGGCTTCTGTAGGCAGCCGTTTGCCGCGCCATTCGCAGTAGCTTTTGGCATCGTCGAAACTGACGTTATACGCGGCGACAGCGCCGGCGCCGACGGGCATCGCGCGGTCAGTCCGCATGGCGCCGTCAGTCCAATGATAGGGCGCGGGGCGTTTCGCCGCTTTTACAAATTCGGCGTATTGGGCCTGGGTCGTCTCATGCGTGTCCAGGAGGAAGGCGGCGATCGTGACCGCGTGGACGGGACGGTCGTCCAAAAGGACTTGCGGACGCATGGTGGTTTTGTCGTCCTCGGTCAGCTTGGAACGGCCCATTTGGAATGTGCCGTGGGGGATCAGCGCCATGCCTGGTTCAGCCGCATTGACGGAGGCGAGCAGCAAAACTGCGCACAGAACACGCATTAGACGAACAGATCCGCGATCTCGTCGTCCATCACCATTTCGGTGGCGCCGAGCGGATCGACGTATCGATAGGCGCGGCGCGAGGGCGTGTTGGTGATCGCTTTCGTCCAATCGATTCCCAATGCGGAGTAAATGGAGGCGTAGACGTTCTCGGTTTTAATTTGTTGTTTGGCGTATTTCCAGCCGGAGTCGATGACGTTTTCGCCTTTGGCGTCGGTTTTGCCGATGATTCGCCCGCCTTTGACGCCGCCGCCGGCGAACATCGAGACATAGGCCAGATTATAGTGATGCCGTCCGGCGATACCGTTGAGCGCGCCGGGCACGCGGCCGAACTCGGTGGCCATTACGACCATCGTTTCGTCAAGGAGGGACTTACCGGGCTGGCGGGGCGAAGGTGTTGCCGACAGATCGCGGAGGAGGGAAGCCATGGCGCGGTCGAACTCGTTGCAGCGAATGTAGTGGTTGCTCTTGGAGGCGTGGTTGTAGATATTGCGGTGGTGGTCCCAATCGGGGTGAGTGATGTGGATGTAGCGGGTGCCGGCGTCGGCGATGACGGCATTGCGGGCGAAAAGGCAACCGAGGCCGACGGAGTTATCGCCGTAGCGGGCGATTTCTTCTTTCGACATTTTGAATGCCTGGGGCCAGCGCGCATCGCCCAGCAGTTGAAAGGCGGAGTGCTGGAAATCGCGGAATGCGCCGAATTGGCGGTCTTTGCCGGCGCGGGAAGCGGCCATGGCATCGTCAAGTTTGTTGAGTATCCGATAGCGTTCTTCGAGTAGCGCCAGCGCTTCGGCATCGCCTGGGGCCGACGCCGAGCCTTCCTTCAAATTGACATCCAGAACCGAAAAACGCGGCGGCAGAAATCCGGTGGATAACGCGCCGCATCCGGACGTGTCCAAGTTACATCCCACGTAAGTCGGGAATGTGTCTTTCTCTCGCCGCAACTTATCGAATTCGTAGCTGATCACCGAGCCGACAGACGGAATTTCGTTCGCTTGCGCGGGGTTCAGCGGACGCCCGGCCTGCGTGTAATATTGGCCGCGGAAATGAACCACTTCATGGCTCTTCATTGACCGGACAATGGCGACCTTGTCCATCTCTTTGGACATTTCCGGAAACAGCCGGTAGGGGAGATACAAATTGTCTTTGATCTTCCGGACGTCGAAATCTTTTTGCGTGCCGGCGTCTTCCTTGAAGTCAAAGGAGTCGATATGGCTCAGAGCGCCGGCGAGTTCGATGAGGATGCAGAAGCGGGCGGTGCCACGCGGATTGGCTTTCCCCGCCGCGCGGACCTGGACGGGGAGCATTGCCTGACTGGCGAACGCGCCCAGCAGACCGTGGCCGCCCAGTTTCAACAGGTCGCGGCGGGCAGGCAGGAAATCGGATACACGCTTGTCCATATGGCCTCAGTAATTAAACAGAAACTCGGGCGAGTTCAACAGCGCCCACTGGAGATTTTCCGCGCCTCGGCGGCGATCTTTTAGCAGCGCGTCCAAGCCGATTTGCAGTTCCGGCGCAGAAGGTTTTCGGGAGACGGTGTGCAAGTAGAGCTGTTCCACCAATGACTTGTTATCCGAGGCCTTTTCCAGCAGGGACGCGAGCAGTCCCCCCTTAGCGGAGTTGACTCGTTCAGTCACCACTTTCGACTGCATTAATAACATCGCCTGCAGCGAACTGGGCGCCGTTTTTTTCGGCATGTCGTCGCGATTCGATTGGCCGAAAGTGCGCATGAAGCTTTGCACGCCGGCCCCGGCTTTCTTGGGGTCAGGCATCTGCATGGTCAAGCCCACTTTTTCGGTTCCGCTGGAAAAAGAACCGGGCAGTCCGGTGGCGAGCGCGATGGCGTCATGGAGTTCCGGCGCGCTGAGCATCCGGACGTACTTGCGGGCGTAATAAGGCGTGTACTTCTCCTGCCACTCGCCGGGGAAACTGGAAGACAGTTGATAAGCGCTGGACTTCATGATGGTCCGCACGACGTGGCGGAAGCTATGGTTATTGGCGCCGAAGTCAGCGGCCATGGCGTCGAGAAGCGCGGGATTGGAGGGCTGGATGGTCCACGGGGCCGGCGGCGGATTTTTCACGTCATAACGCGCCAAGTCAAAATCGTCGATCGGTTCCACAATGCCGAATCCCATCAACTCCGCCCAAATGCGATTTACAAAGGCGCGGCGGAATTGAATATGGCTGGTCATCATGCGCGCCAGACCGTCGCGAGCGTTTTCGCCGTCGCGGGGCGCTTCGCCGGTCAACAGAAAGCGCGGCTGGGAGAGTCCGTTCCCGCGCCTCGGCACGCGTACGATGCTATCGGCTTTGCGGTCATAGCCGGGGGCTTCATCGTCAACGGTATATTCGGTGTTTGCCTGGTAGCCATTCTCCCAGTTCATGATCTGGCGTGTCTTGCCGAAGAACGCCGCCTGACTGAAAAACTCGTCCCGTTTCTTCTTGACCAGAAACAGATTCACCTTCTCCAAATGGCCAGCGCCGTCGTGGCAGGAAATGCACGCAACGTTTAGGCCCAATAACACTTTGGAGTAAGTGACAGTGAACTCGTCGACGGTGTCGGGCTGATTGACCAAATCATGCGCGTCGGGCGTCTCCGGATCGTCCTTGGCCTTTACGAAATCGCGCTGATAATACAAAGCACCCGGCACGGAAAAGCTGGATTTCCCGGCGCCAGTCAACAAATCGGTGACGACTTCGTTGTAAGGCCGGTCGAGCTTCAGCCACTCCCGCACCCAATAATGAAACAGGTTGAGCCCCGCTCCCATTCGGCCGCCGGCGCGGAAAAGGTCTTCAAAGTAATAGGTCCACTTATCGACGAACGCGTCCGAGGCGGTTAACTTGTCGACTAAGACGTCACGCTTGTTCGGCGAGCGGTCCGCGAGGAACGTGGCGAGCGAGGCAGGTTCCGGAATTCGCCCGGTGGCGTCGAGCCAGGCGCGGCGCGCAAATTCATCGTCACTGGCCATCGGCGCGTGAGGAATTTTGTCGGCCGCCATACGTCCAAAAACGTGTTTGTCGATGAATGTCCGGTGCGCGACCAGCGTTCCTTTCGCCACGGCGGAACCGCCGCGAGCCGGCAACGCGCTGGAGATCTGTGCCGTGGCCGCCGCCGCGTCCTTCGATCGCGGACGTTCCGGTTGAATGAGCGGTTTATGGGCCTGTTCGAACTCTTCGGCGTTCGGCCGGGGAGTCTGGGCCAGCAGCACAACGGGCAGGAACAAAAGTCCGAAACGGGTCATCATTTTCTCCGGAAAATCTGCACGCGCTTGCCGTTGACTTCGGCGACGTACAGATTGCCTTTGCGGTCCGTCGACATCAAATGCGGCAGCTGCAGCATTTGCGCGTCGCCCCATTCGTTCACGATTTTACCGCTATCAATATTGAAATGGAACATGCGGTTGATGTCGCCTTCGCTGACAATCAACTCTTTCCCGACGACGAGCAATCCGAACGGGTTGCCAAAGCCGCTCCATTCGGCCAGAAACTCGCCGGACGGAGCGAAAACTTGCACGCGATTGTTGCCTCGGTCGGCTACATAGATGCGGTTTTTCGAGTCAATTCCCAGGCCGTGCGCGGTGGCGAACTGCCCCTTTTCCTTGCCCTTCTTGCCGAACTGGGAAACGAACTGTCCGTTCTTGTTCAAGTGAACGATTCGTCCATTGCCGCTGTCGGCGACGTACATATCGCCGTTTGTGGCGAAGACGAGATCGTCCGGCGCGCGGAAGTGTTTCTCATCGCCGCCCGCCACCCCCTTCTGGCCTAATGTGGCCAGGACTTCGCCCTTCGGCGAGAACTTGCGCAAGATGTGCAGGCCGTTATCGGTGGTCCAGATGTTGCCGTCTTTATCGGCGCGCAGTCCATGCGCCACCTTGAACTCACCCGAGCCGAAGCCGCCCTTGTACTTGCCGTCCTTGTCAAAGGCCAGCAACGGCGGTTCGCCGCGATGCAGAACGTAGGTGTTGCCCTTGCGGTCCACTTCCACGGCCGACATGGGTCCCAGTTTGACCTCGGCCGGCATTTTGAGGAACCCGGCGGAGATATACGGAGCCTCGGCGGCGAAGGCGAGCGCGCCAATGACAATTGCGAGAAGTAGTTTCATTTAGAGGAGTCTCAAATTCAATTGGATGTTACGCGAATTCCAGGGGCGTCATCGCTATTGTTTCACGTTTCAGATAACGCTTGTCAAAGGTTGGAGCGCGGTTTGCAGTGCACCACGATCCGGTCTACCTGTTGGCGCCCTTCGCGGGTTCCCAATTGGACTGCCTGGAAATATTGGACGGGAATTCCGGCTGCCTCGCCAAAGAGCCGGGCCGCGAACCGGGAATCGTTATGCAGCAGACAAGCGCCGGGCCGCATGGC
>SHUN01000170.1 GCA_009697495.1 Bryobacterales bacterium
CGCTGGTTCCACTCCGGCGGCATTTTCGCCGCCCTCTCCGCCACAACTTCCGAAGTCATTCTGGAAGGAATGCAGGAAGCCAAAAAGCAAGGCGCCATCATCTCGTTCGACTTGAATTACCGGGCCAAGCTCTGGAACATTTTCGGCGGCGGCGACAAGGCCGTCAGCGTGCTGAACAAGATTGTCAGCTACTGCGATGTCCTCGTCGGCAATGAAGAGGATCTGCAAAAGGGCCTCGGACTGGAAGGCCAGGACGTCGAAAACGCCTCCAAGCTCGACCCCACCGCCTTCTACAGCATGATCGAGTCCGTTCTCCAGAAGCACCCCCAGCTCAAGGTCGTCGCGACGACTTTGCGCGAGGTTCACTCCACCAATCGCCATACCTGGTGCGCTGTCGCCTGGATCAATGGCGAATCCTATCAGGCCCCCATCTGCGAACTCGATGTTCTGGACCGCGTCGGCGGCGGTGACGGCTTCGCCAGCGGCCTATTCTACGGCATGATCACCGGCGCCGATCCCGCTCAAGCCGTGCGCCTCGGCTGGGCCCACGGCGCGTTGCTCACTTCCTATCCCGGCGACACCACCATGGCCACCCGCGAACAGGTAATCGATTTTGCCAATGGCGGAACCGCCAGGATTCAGCGTTAATCCCATGCGAGACCCCAAAGCAGAAGTAACCGGAAGGCTTCGCAGCCGCGCCTGGTTCGACAACCCCCATAACCCGGGCATGACGGCCGTCTATCTGGAGCGCATCCAGAACTACGGCCTCACCACGGAGGAGCTTACCTGCGGTAAACCCATCATCGGCATCGCCCAAACCGGCAGCGATCTCTCCCCCTGTAATCGCATTCATTTGGAGCTCGTCACTCGCATTCGGGATGGCATTCGCGATGCTGGCGGCATCCCTCTTGTCTTCCCTACCCATCCCATTTCCGAAAGCTGCCGCCGCCCCACCGCCGCGCTGGACCGCAACCTCGCCTACCTCGGCATCGTGGAGATTCTCCACGGCTATCCGCTCGACGGCGTCGTCCTAACCACCGGCTGCGATAAGACCACGCCGTCCTGCCTGATGGCCGCCTGCACCGTCAACATCCCCGCCATCGCCCTTAACGGCGGGCCCATGATCAATAGCTATTACAAGGGCAAGCTGGACGGCAGCGGCATGGCCGTCTGGGACGCTCGCCGCATGTTGGCCGCCGGCGAAATCGACTACAACGAATTTATCTTGAAAGTGGTCAATTCCACCCCCAGCGCCGGGCATTGCAACACCATGGGAACGGCCACTTCCATGAACTCGCTCACCGAGGCGTTGGGCATGTCGCTCCCCGGTAGCGCCGCCATCCCGGCCGTCTATCGAGAGCGCGGCCAGATGGCCTATTTCACCGGCAAACGCATCGTCGAAATGGTCCACGAAGATCTCACGCCATCGAAGATTCTCACCCGCGCCGCTTTCGAAAACGCCATCGTCGTCAACTCGGCCATCGGCGGCTCCACTAACTGCCCGCCCCACGTTATCGCCATCGCCCGCCATATCGGCATCGAACTCCACGTTAAGGAATGGGAGACCATCGGCCACCACATTCCGCTGCTGGCCAACATCCAGCCGGCCGGTGAATTCCTCGCCGAGACGTTCCATCTGGCCGGCGGCGTCCCGGCCATCATCGGCGAACTTATGGAAGGCGGCCACATCCGCCGCGAAGCCATCACCGCCACCGGCAAATCCATCGGTGAAGTCTACGCGGGCAAGCGCAGTCTCGATACCACCGTCATCCGGCCGCTCACCAACCCCGTCAAGGAAAACGCCGGCTTCCTGGTCGTCAGCGGAAACCTCTTCGATAGCGCCCTAGTCAAAACCTCCTGCATCGGCGCTCAGTTCAAAGAACGCTTCTTCGCGACGAACGTTTTCACCGGCCGCGCCGTCGTCTTCGAAGGCCCCGAAGACTACCACGAGCGCATCGACGATCCCGCCCTCGGCATCGATGAACACTGCGTCCTCGTCATCCGCGGCGTCGGTCCCGTCGGCTACCCTGGTGCCGCCGAAGTCGTCAACATGCTCCCGCCCGATTACCTCGTCAAGCGCGGCATTGATGTCCTGCCAACGCTGGGCGACGGCCGTCAAAGCGGTACCTCGGCCAGCCCGTCGATCTTGAACGCCAGCCCCGAATCCGCCATCGGCGGCAACCTGGCTATCCTCAAATCCGGTGACCAAATTCGCATCGATCTCAACACCAGCCGCGTCGATGTTTTGATCTCAGATGAAGAGATCGCCGCCCGCCGCGCCGTGCTAGAAATTGCCATCCCCGTCAGCCAGACTCCCTGGCAGGAATTGCAGCGCGCTCACGTCGGTCAACTCGGCGAAGGTGCCGTGCTCGAATTCGCCGTCAAATACAAGGATGTCGGCAAGGATATACCCCGGCATAACCATTGAGAGTAGTAAAGGTGACTGGGATTCCGAACTTTTTTCGGCGTCGTCGTGGCATACCCACCTTACCAGTACTATTTACCTACTGCCGAAGCCTATAAACGGTACTTTAGTCCTTGCTACGAATGGCGATGTATGGCACCATATCTACCAGCCAGGCAGACTGATGTAATCGTTTCGGACCACGACGCATCACTTGGATCTACAGGCCTGGAACATTATATATTTCGTCGGAGGAAACATGGGGAAAGCAGTGAATTGTGCGGGGCTTGTCGCTCTCACGCTGGGTTTGTCGTTCGTCGCGCAAGGCGCAACGATTTACAACAATGGGGGGCCGAACCAGTTTTCCGGCTCTCAGATGAGCGATTTCCTGGTCGCTGAGAATTTTACGGTTGGCGGCACTTCGGACATCTCCAACATCCGATTCTGGAGCATCCAGGCCCTTGTGAGCGACTACCTTGGAAGCGTATACTGGGCCATCCACAGCAATGTGGCCAGTCAACCCGGTGCCATATTGCAGGGCGGCGTCACCACGGCGGTCACTGCGAACCCGACCGGCGCGGCAGCTTCCACCGTTGCCGGATACGACGAATACGTTTTCGACATTCCCGTGGCGTTCCAACTCACGTCTGGCAACTACTGGCTCGCGCTCCACAACGGTTCGCTGGCAACCAATTCCGGCACCGAAATGTTTTGGGCGACCACCAGTCTGGGGAATGCTTCAGAATCGCTCGTAGATGACGGCGTCAACGGGTGGGTAGCCTCCGGCAACGAACAGGCGTTCCAAATCGATGGAGCAGCCGCCGGCGCAATTCCCGAGCCCGGCACTTTCTTGCTCCTCGCCGGCGGTCTGGCCGCCGCTGCTATCCTACGCCGCAAGTCCTAATATCAGCACTGGAGATAAATATGCGCAGACTTCTATACCTTTCCTTTTTTGCATCCGTGGCGGCGCTGGCTCAGGTCTCTGGGCCGATCGTCACCGCGCCCGGCGCAAGGGGTGTTTCTCTGAGCCTCGAGCAAATTGCCCGCAACGGGCAAGTGACTGCGTTTCCCGTCCAGGAATTCCGCGTCAGCCGCAACCACGATATTCCGAAGGCAACCGTGAACCGGAGCGGGTTCGTACCGGCTCCGTATGTGACGGTGCCCGCCGACACTCCGGCAACGCAATCGGCGACTTTTCAACCGTTAGGCGCGCCTATTGGAGCAAATTTCGAGGCGCTCGGTGTCGGTACGCCCGGCTATGCCGTCACCGGGGCGCCGCCGGACACAACCCTCGGAGTAAGCGACACGCAAATCGTACAGTGGGTGAATACCCACCTCGCGGTGTACAACAAGAGCGGAACTCCGTTGTTGCCGGCTCCCGGATTTATTCCAGGAAGTCAAGTATGGTCCGGCCTGGCGGCGGGCAGTCTTTGCCGGAGTTTTAATAGAGGAGATCCTTTGGTCCAGTATGACCGTATCGCGGACCGATGGATCCTTTCGCAGTTTGCGTTTAACGCCAACTTCTCTCTAAATGCGCAGTGTATTGCCGTTTCCACATCGAGCAATGCCTTGGGAACGTACAACCTCTATCAGTACGACTTCGGCACTGAACTTCCCGATTACGGCAAGCTGGGTGTATGGCCGGATGCCTACTACATCACCTACAATATGTTCAACAACGGGGCCAGCTTCTCCGGCGGCCGGGCCTGCGCTTATGACCGCGCGGCGATGATTGCCGGCAATGCCGCGCAGCAGATTTGTTTCAACAGCCTCAGCCGCTTCAGCTACCTGCCTTCCGATCTGGATGGCGATACGCTGCCGCCGCTGGGGTCGCCGAATTACCACATTTCGTGGGATTGGGCTTTCACGCTCGCACCGTACACGATGCAACTGACCAAGTTCGTGCCGAATTTCAATGTGCCAGCCAATTCCACCTTTACAGATGGTTTCGGCGGAGCGGCTTTCTCATTCGTCGCATTTGACTTGGCCGCGAACACCCTGGCCTCATGTGACGATAACGGGAACGCTTATGTTCCACAGACGGGCACCGCCAACCTCTTGGACACGCTCGGCAGCCGTCATATGTATCGCTTGGTCTATCGCAACTTCACCACGCATGACTCGCTCCTGTTCACGCAGGCTGTGGACAACGCGGCGGGTTCGACCGCGCAACTGCGCTGGTGGGAGATTCGCAATCCGGGAGCGAATCCTCCGATTGTCTACCAGAACAGCACGTTCGCACCGAACACCGAGGCCCGGTGGATGAGTTCCGCCGCCTTCGACAAACTCGGCAACATAGGCATCGGGTACTCGGCGTCTTCGGCCGCCATCAATCCCGGTATCCGCATCGCCGGACGCCGCCGCACCGACCCGAAGAACATTCTGCGGACAGAAGTCGTTGTTCAAGCCGGCTCCGGTAGCCAAACCGGCACGCTGGCCCGTTGGGGCGACTACTCCACGATGCAGATCGATCCGGCGAACGATTGCACGTTCTGGTTCACCACGCAGTATATTGGGGTGAATGGAACGTTCAACTGGCGCACCAAAATTGCTTCGTTCAAGTTCCCGAACCGCAACTAGCACCTGCCGTTTTGAGTCTATTTGGAAATGGCCGGCAACCCGGGTTGCCGGCCATTCGCTTGTTATTGTGAGGAGATTGCATGATTCGTCGAATGTCCGTATTGCTGACAGTTCTTGGATGCCTTGCCCTGCACGGACAGGTGGGTGAATCCGCGCCCGTGATTGAGGCCAGCGGGTTATCGATCACCAAAGCCGAGTTTGAACAAATGCTGAAGGGCGATCCCCGGTTTCAGGCCGCGTTTGCCCAGCCCGCCGCTAAAAGAGCCTTGGGCGCCGAATTCGGCAAAGCCTTCGCGTTGGAGGCCGAAGCGCGCCGCCGCAAGCTGGAACAGTCGTCGGCGGTTCAACTCAAAATTCGAAACTATACCCAGCAATTGCTGGGAAATGAACTGCTGGTCAGTCTGCGCGAGGGATACCTGAAAGAGGAGTCCGCGCTGAAGCGGCACTACGAATCCCGGTCCACTTTTTTCGCCCAGCCGCGCGTGCGGCAGCTTCTGGTACGGTTTAAGGGTTCGCAGGTTGCCCCGCGTCCCGGTCTCCGCGAACTTTCGAAAGACGAAGCCCGCGCCAAAGCGGCCGGGTTACGGGTAAAACTCGCCGCCGGGGCCGACTTCGCCGCCCTCGCCAAAGCCGAATCGGACGATACCGGTTCGCGCGAAGGAGGCAGGGAGTTAGGCTTCCTCTTGCGCGGCTCCACCGGCGCCAACGTCGAGGCCGCCGCCTTCTCGCTCCCCATCGGCAAGTTGAGCGACGTCGTCCAGACCGAATACGGCTTCCACATCCTGCGTGTCGAAGAACGCCGGCCCATGCCGTTCGATTCCGTCAAGGCCGCGCTCGCCAATGAGTTGGCCCACAACGACATGAACGCCATCATCAAGAATGGATATAAGCTCAACGAAGCCTATTTCGGCAAGTAAACGGTGATGACCAAACGCAAGCTGGCCCTTCTCCTCGCGGTCACCGCCGTGGTGGTGACCGCCATCAGGAAACCGGACTTGACGGACCTTCTCCCCTCCACCGCCACGGCCGGTAAACAGGCCAACGACGCCTTTCTCGTCGCCTCCGCGCAACTCGTCCGCCCCTGGAGCCAAACCGCCGAAATCAAGGGCCGCCCGGCTGACCTCGCCATTGATCCCACCGGCTCCTTCGCCGCCATCCTCAACGGCACAAGCGTTGTGACAATTGAACTCGCCACCGGCCGCGAGATCAGCCGCGTCACAACGAAAACCACGTCCTACCTCGGCATTCGCTTCCGTCCCAACACCAATGAAATATGGGCCAGCGAAGCGACCCGCACCGGCCCGGACGCCCTGCTCAAAATTCCCTACACCGCAGGCGGCGTCCTTGGCAAACTTGAGCGGATGGAGTTGAAGGGCCATCCCATCCCCGCGGGCCTGGCGTTCACGAAGGATGGCGGGAAGCTCTACGCCGCCCTCCACCACACCAACGAAGTCATCACCGTCGATCCAGCCA
>SHUN01000171.1 GCA_009697495.1 Bryobacterales bacterium
GTTTACCACGGCTTCGACAAAGTCTTGCAAAACGTGGATTACCTGATCACGAGTTCCGAGTTCCCGGTTCGCTGGACCGGCGAGGGCGATCCTTTCCGCGCTCTCATCCTGATTCAGGAAGAGTACGGGATGAAAGTGGCCGCGATGACGCTCGGCTCATACGGCTCCATTGCCCGTATGGACGGGAAGTTTTATTACTCGCCCGCATTCGTCGTCAACTGCGTCGACACCACTGGCGCGGGCGATGTTTTCCATGGCGCCTATTGCTACGGCGTCCTGCAGGGTTTGAGCATCAAGGACACGTTGGATCTTTCCAACGCCATGGCCGCATTGAACTGCACCGCGATCGGCGCCCGCGGCGGTATTCAGGACCTTGCGGCGGCAAAAGCGCTGATGGCACGGGCCGAACGCCGTACGAACCGCGACTTCGAACAACGCGCGCTATGATCCCCCTACGCGACACACAGCCGAGCTACACTTTCCCCTTCGTGACGGTGGCGATAATCGCCCTGAACGTGCTCGCATTTCTGTATGAGTTCACCATGGACCCATACGAGTTCAACTTCTTCATCGCGCACCATGGCGTCATTCCGGCGCGACTCCAGTGGGTGGATGTCCTGACGAGTATTTTTCTCCATGGCGGGTGGCTGCATTTGATCGGGAACATGTGGTTCCTCTGGATCTACGGGGATAACGTCGAGGACATTCTGGGCCATGCGCAATACCTGGCGTTCTACCTGTTGTGCGGGTTGGCGGCGACGATGGTGCATGTCGTGTTTAACGCCGATTCGAGCGCGCCGACGATTGGCGCCAGCGGCGCGATTGTCGGCGTAATGGGCGCCTACGTCGTGAAGTTCCCGCATTCGAAGATCACGACGCTGGTGCTAGTGGTCGTTTTCATCACGACAATGGAGATTCCGGCCTACCTGATCCTGCTCTATTGGTTCGTCATTCAGTTCTTCAGCGGCGTGGGCTCGATGGGCCATTCGCACCTTTCGCAGGGCGGCGTAGCCTGGTTCGCCCACATAGGCGGGTTCCTCGCCGGGGTGGCGCTGATCCTGGTGATGCGCACGCAGGAGCGCTTCAGCCACCGGCCCGACATGCGATGGTGACGGTTCGATTCTACACGCGGCGCGGGTGCCATTTGTGCGAGATTGCCGAAGCTGTACTGCGCACGGAGCAGGCGCGAACACCGTTCATTCTAGCTGTTTTTGATATCGACACGGATCCGGAACTGGCGGATTTATATGGTCTTCTGGTGCCCGTGACAGTCTTGCCGGGTGGCTACGAATTGCATTACAGAGTCGACCTAGATCGTTTGCGGACAATGCTTTAGCCTGTGGAAAAGTGGTGCCAGGCACCACTTTTCCACAGGCTTGCCGATACTCGATGCCTAAACCAGCATCTTCTGAACCACATTCCCCTGCACATCCGTCAGCCGGTAATCACGCCCCTGGAACCGGAAGGTCAGCTTCAAGTGATCGAAGCCGAGTAAGTGCAGGCACGTGGCATGTAAGTCATGCACATGCACTTTGTCCTTCGTAACATTGAAGCCTAATTCGTCCGACTCGCCCAACACAGTGCCGGGCTTCACCCCGCCGCCGGCCAGCCACATCGTAAACGCATTCGGATGATGGTCGCGTCCGTCACTGCCGCCTTGCACCATCGGCGTCCGGCCGAATTCCCCGCCCCAGATGACCAAAGTGTCATCCAGCAGCCCGCGCTGCTTCAAATCCTTTACGAGCGCGGCGGCGGCCTGATCGGTGTCTTTGCAGTTTTTCTTCAACCCGCTTATCAGCGCGCCATGCTGATCCCAGGCCTCATGATACAACTGCACAAACCGCACGCCGCGTTCCACCAATCGCCGCGCCAGCAAACAGTTATAGGCGAAGCTGGGCTTCCCCGGCTCCACGCCGTACATGTCCAGCGTGGCCTTCGACTCCTTGGAGAGGTCCATCAATTCCGGCGCCGATGTCTGCATCCGGTGCGCCATTTCGAATGAATTGATCCGCGTCGCAATCTCCGGATCGCCTGTCACTTGCAGCCGTTCGCGATTCATCGCCTGGATGGCATCGAGCGACTCCCGCTGTGTCTCCGCGTCCACGCCGCGCGGGTTCGACAGATACAGCACCGGGTCGCCGGAATTGCGCAGTTGTACGCCCTGATACGCCGACGGCAGGAAACCCGAGCCCCAACACGAACTGCCCCCGCTGGGTCCCTTGGCGCCGCTTGAAAACACCACGAATGCCGGGAGGTCTTTCGACTCGCTCCCCAGCCCGTAGACCGACCAGGCGCCCATCGATGGCCGCCCGAACTGCACGGAGCCGGTGTTCATCATCAACTGCGCGGGAGCGTGGTTAAACGCGTCGCTGACCATGGATTTGACGACGCATATGTCGTCGACAATACCGGCCGTGTGCGGCAAGAGTTCGGAGACTTCCGTCCCGGCCTGGCCGTATTTGGAGAACTTGAACTTCGGCCCGAGTAACTTGGAATTCGGATTAATGAAGGCGGCCCGATACCCTTTTAGTAAGTCGGCGGGCGGCAATGTCCCGTCGAACTTAGCGAGCATCGGCTTGTTATCAAATAGTTCGATGTGGCTCGGTCCGCCGGCCATGAAGAGATAAATGACGTTCTTCGCTTTGGCCGGGTGATGTGGCTTCTTCGGGGCCATGGGGCCGGTCGCCGCCGCGCCGAGCAACGAGGGCAGCGCCAAAGCGCCCATGCCCACGCCGCACTGTTCCATAAACCATCTACGCGCTATGAGATTCGGCATACTCTACTCCTTCGTGATCGCCTCATCGAGGTTTAATAATACGCGGCTAACAGTGGTCCACGCGGCTAACTGCCCCGGTGTGACGCCGGCTGGCAATGCAGGCGGATGGGTAGGATCGTCCGCCGCCAATTCCCAGGCATTCGCCGCATTCTTGGAGACTTGCTTGGCCAATAAAGTCAGCAGCATATCCGCCTCTTTGTCCGATGGCAACCGGGAAACGACGCGGCGGAACGCAAACCGCAAGCGGTCGCGATCAGCCGAACCGCCCTCGCGAACGGTCTTCAGGGCCAGCGCTCGCGCGGACTCTAAAAACAGCGGCTCATTCAAGGTCGTCAGTGCCTGCAGGGGAGTATTCGACCGGCCGCGGCGCACGCAGCTCATATCGCCATTGGGCGCATCGAAAGCTTGCAGCATCGGATACGGCACGCTTCGGAAACGGAACGTATACAATCCGCGGCGGTAACGGTCGGCGCCTTTTGCTTCAAACCAATTCTTGGGACCGTAACTGGTGGGCGGTTGAAACAGGAACTCCGGCGCGGGCGGAAATACGCTGGGGCCGCCGACTTTCGGATTCAACAGACCGCTGGCGGCCAACGCAATGTCGCGGACGATCTCCGCGTCAACGCGTAGACGGGAGCCCCGCGCCAGTAGGCGGTTATACGGATCGCGGGCATACAGGGCCTCGGAGACCTTCGAGGACTGCCGGTACGTGTTGCTCAACACGATCGATTTATGGAGCTTCTTCAGGCTCCATTTGTTGTCCATCAGATCGACGGACAGCCAGTCGAAAAGCTCCTTGTGCGACGGCGTCTCCGCCTGCTTGCCAAGGTCCTCGGATGTGGCGACCAGGCCGGTGCCGAAATACGACTGCCAAACGCGATTCACGATCGACCGCGCCACCGTGGGAGACTGACGGTCCACCATCCACTTGGCCAGCGTCAACCGGTTTGCCGGACTGCCCTCCGGCGCCGCGTGAAGAAACGCCGGCGTCCCGGCCTGGACCGCTTTGCCCGGCTTCAGAAAATCGCCGCGCAGCAGCAAATGGGTCTCCCGCGTCTCCTCGCGTTCATTCATCACCAACTGCGTTGTCCCCTCCGGGTGCTCTCGCCAAAGCTGTTCAATCTCGTCATTGGCCTGCCGCCATTCGGGAACCGTCGTGCGCCAAATGGAGAACAGGTTTGCCGCTCTCGGATCCGCCGCGGCGTCCTCGGCATCGGTCACCGCCAGACGGAATCGGCCGAGGTTGTGGTTCATGTTGTCGTCGCTGTTCCAGCCGCCGTGGCGCTGCGACAGATACACTTCCAACACCGCGCCATCGGGAAAGTCGACCGGTTCGGCAAACACAAACACCGCCTGACGCGGCTGATTCCGGCGGCCGGGGCCGTTATCGGTGCCCCAGGCGGTATCGTTGTTTCCATCAATGGCGAACTCGATTGGACCGGTTACCCTTCGCTTGCCGGACTTGTCCCAAAACGCGCCGGCGATCTGAGTCTCCGGCAGATTCATATCCGCCGTCGCCCGGACGATCTTCACCTTCGCGAGCTTGGCGTCCTTCACGCCCGCGGGCATTGCGCGCACTTCGAATTCAGTCAACGCCGCCGTGCCCCACAACGACCGCCCCGGCCCGTTCATCGGCAGATTCGGATCGTTCAACAACTCCAGCCGCACGGCCCGGATGTTTCGCATTTTCGTGCGCAGCGTGAACTGCGGCGTGAATTTGGTCGGCGCATAACCGCCGGCCAGCACCGAGCCATCGGCCATTTGCGAGTACTTCTGACCACCGGTGGCGATGTCGTCAATGTCGGGCTTCAAGACCTGCCATTGCTGCTGCTTCGCCTTCACAGCGGCGTCCCAGGCGGCCATTCGTGACTGCCAGTCTGGCATTTTGTTCTGCAGATCCTGTTCGATCTCGCGAATGCGGCCGAAGATCGCCGCGCGCTTCTGCTGCTCGGCGGCGGTGTAGACGGCGGCGTTCGATTCGTGCGAGTTGTTGAGGAACGCGAACAGCTTGTAATACTCCTCCTGCGTCAGCGGATCGTACTTGTGGTTGTGGCACTGAGCGCATTGAATCGTAACGCCCAGCATCGATTTGCCGACGGCGTCCATGCGGTCAAACATCGCTTCCATCCGGAACTGCTCCGGGTCGACGCCGCCTTCCTCGTTCACCATCGAGTTGCGCAAAAACCCGGTGGCCACGCGCTGTTCCTGTGTCGCGTTCGGCAACAGATCGCCGGCCAGTTGCTCGATCAGGAACTGGTCGTAGCCCATGTCTTTGTTCAGCGAGTTGATCACCCATTCGCGCCAGAACCACACTTCGCGCGACTTGTCTTTTTCGTAGCCGTCACTATCTGCGTATCGCGCCGCGTCGAGCCATTGACGCGCCCAGCGCTCGCCGTAGTGCGGCGACGCCAGCAGCCGATCGACCTGTTTCTCGTAGGCTCTCGGGCTCTTGTCCGCAACGAAAGCGTCGACCTCCGCTGGCGTCGGCGGCAAGCCAGTAATGTCCAAATGGAGTCGTCGAAGCAGCGTCGTCCGGTCCGCTTCCGGAGCGGGGGCCAGGCCTTCGGCGTCGAGTTTCGCCAGCACGAACCGGTCAATTGCGCCATTCGCCCAAGCGGTGTTTCCCACCTTCGGCAGCGGCGCTTTTAACGGCGCCACAAACGCCCAATGTTTCTGGATCCCGGCGTCGATCGTACCAACGGCGTCCGGCCAGTCGGCGCCTTCATCGATCCAGCGTTTGATGACAGCGATTTGATCGGCCGACAAGGGCTTGCCGCCCATCGGCATTCTCGCCTGATCCGAAGTCCCGGCCACGCGCTGGTACAGATGGCTCTCCGCGGCGTTGCCAGCTTTAAAGGTTCGCGACGCCGGCGCTTTTGCGTCCAAGCGTAGCTGGCCCATCTGGGCTTTCGCTCCATGACAGCCTTGGCAACTGGCCACAAGGATCGGCTGAATATCGCGGACAAAATCAACGCGCGGCGGGGCATTCTGGGCGAGGATGCCGACGCCCAGGCCAGCCATCGCGCCGACGGCCGCAAGGCGGTACAAGCGAGTAAGCAACATAAAGTTCCTGCCAATATCTTATGCCCTTACCGGCCCAAGCGCGAACGCAAACAAGCAAAACCACAGGATGGACGCCAACCGCGCGGCTCCCCCGCACCAAACTGCCCGCATCTTGGGCGGCTCCGGCGACGGTGCCGCGCCCGTCAACGCCTCCACCGGGCGTGGCCAAGACAGCACCGCGGCAATCTCGGCCGCTTCGCGTCGAACTACCGCGTCTTCCAGCCGCGGCACGGATAAGGCCAGCCAGCGTCCGTCCATGCGTTCGATACCCGCGACCAAGTAAGGGACCTGGGTGGTCTTAAGCCGCATGATCGCGTGCCCGACATACACGCTCCTCACTTGGTCGAATCGGATTAAATCCGGCTCCGGCGCGACGCATAGGCGGCGAGGCCGAGAATCGGGACCATCGCAAGCGTCCGATTGCCGCCCGGTTTGAGGTTTCGCTGGACCTCTTGGGCGGCCGCAATCGCAATCCCAAGTACGAGCCAGAGCAGCACGGGTCGGCGCGAACGGAAGTATTCTGTCAGATTCGCTACAATCAGGGTGCCATGAACGAAGAAGTCAAAGAAGCCGCCCACAACGTGGCTGAGTCCGCCAAGG
>SHUN01000172.1 GCA_009697495.1 Bryobacterales bacterium
ATGTCTTGTCTTCAACCTATACAAGATCACAAGAAAAAGCAAGAGCTAAAACACAATGCGAAAATGCTCCAGAGTCGCTCTCAGGTCAAAACAACAATGGAATCAAATGTTTGGACTAGCTAGAAAGTTTGGTTGCGGAATCGCTGGGCGAAGAGACAAAATTTCTGGAACTCGCCGCGCGCTACAACCTTCACCCGCTACACATTGAGGACTGTCAGCATCGCGACCAGAGCGCCAAACTGGAGGACGGCGACACCTACTTATTCGCCGTGTTGAAACCTGTCTACGCCGGGGAGGACGGCGCCCTCGCCTACGGCGATTTCGACATCTTCATCGGCCCGAATTTCCTCATCACTTACGAGGAAACAGGCTGCGAAAAGCTCCTCGCTCTCGTTGAAAAATACCGGGCCGCCGCCACCCTGGCCAACGACCAGATCTTCTACCGCATCCTCGACGGCATTGTCGATTCCTACGTCCCCGTCCTCGATAACTACAGCGAGCAGATCGACGTTATAGAAGACCAGGTCCTCGCCGATCCCAAGCCGGATCTCCTCGAACGCATCTTCACCCTCAAGCGCGCCTTCATCGAGCTCCGCCGCGTCCTCACCCAAACCCGCGATCTCACCGGCCATCTCATGCGCGCCGAACACGCCCTCATAAGCCCCAAACTGAGCCCCTATTTCCGCGACGTCTACGACCACCTTTCCCGCCACATCGAAACCGTCGAAATGTCCCGCGACCTCCTCAGCGGCGCCCTCGACATCTACCTCTCCAGCGTCGCCAACCGCACCAATCAGACGATGAAGGTCTTGACGTTGCTAAGCACCATCGCCCTCCCCAGCGTTGCCATGAGCAGCTTCTTCGGCATGAACTTCGAGTTCATTCCCTGGATCCATTCGCCCAACGGCCTTCTCTACGCCGCCGCCACTTCTCTGACGATTACCGCCGTCCTGATCCTATTCCTGAAATCCCGCCGCTGGATCTGAATTACGACCGTGTCCGCTCCGCCAGCTCCGCCATCGCCGCCGCGCAACCTCGGATTTCTACGACCGCGTCCGCTCCTCCATCTCCGTCATCGCCGCCGCGCCGGAACCCCGGCGCTTCTCCCCGCGAATACCCCGCCGCCCAACGCCGGATTTCTACGGTCGCGTCCGCGCTTCCAATACCGTCAAATAGACCATCGCCGCCGCGCTCGAATCCCCGCACATCTCCCCGCTCGGCCGTAGCGCAATGCAAACCAGCGGCCGCCGCGGGTCGCCAAACAGCAGGCACCGATTGTCGTCGCTCAACTGCGCGCACCGCACGCCCGCTGGCTTCCCAAACGGCATCCCAGGAATGACACTGGTGATCGACGGCGCGATACAACAGGCCCCGCAACCCGCGCGGCACTCCACCGCGCTACTCGGCGACCGGCGTTATCAGGAACGGCGTCGTCGTGGGCGCCGGCGACCCGCCGTCCGGCTCCACCGATAAGGCCACCGCCGCCGCTTCATCCAGGTTCACGGCCCCCGCCTGCAAGTGGATCGCGGTCCCATCCGCCAACGGCTTGAACAAGCCCATCGGCCGCGGCCCGCCCACCTTCGGCACCACCCACATCGCATACGCGCGGCCGACTTCCAACGCCGGCAGATTCGCCGCCACTAACAGCACGCCCCGCGCTCCGTTCACGAAGACCTTCGCCACCGGCCTTCGCTCCTCCGCCGTGCCCGTCTGCAGCAGCCGCGTCTCCGGCCGACGCAAAAACGCGAGCGTCGCATTGCGTTGTTCCAACTCCGCCTGCAAACCCTGCCGCTGCACGCCCGTATAAACGAGGCCCGCCACCAGACAGGCGCTCAACGCTACCCACGCCAGGTTCCAAGACAGCCGCGACGCCCGCGGCTCGGCTATCGATAGCACACGCCGCCGCAAATGCTTCGACGGCGCCACTTCCGGTGCCAGCGTCCCCAGGATCGCGTTCGTCTCCAGCGCCCGCCGCAACAGCGCCCGCGCCGCCGGATCGTTGCGCCGCAAATCTTCTTCAATCCGCCCGCGCTCCGGCTCTTCCAGCAGGCCCAGCACGTAGAGCTCGTACAGGCCGTTGTGATCGTTCACGGGGTTCATGCCGACACCGCCTGTTCCAGCTCGGACCGCAACACCTGCAACGCCGTGCGCGCCCAGGTCTTCACCGTCCCCAACGGCTGCTTCATCCGCTCGGCCATCTCGGTCTGCGACAGCCCCTCAAAGTAGGCCAGCTCAATCACCATCCGCTGCTTCTCGTTCAGCTTTTCGAACGCCCCCTTCAATTGCCGCGCCCGGTCGCTGTTTATCAGATTCGCTTCCAGATCGACGAACACCGCCGGCGTCTCCGTAGCGCTCAGCTCAATGGCGTTCTGCCGCGTGCGCCCGTCGACAGAACGCAGGTAATCAATAGCCCGGTTCCGCGCCACCGTCAGCACCCACGCCCCCAGCGCGCCCCGCTCCGCGTCAAACCCCGCCATACGATTCCAAACCCGTAGAAACGTCTCCTGCGTCAAGTCCTCCGCAATCCCGTGATCGCGAACGATCCGCACGATCAGCGCGAACGCAATCCGCCCGTATTTGTCGTAAAGCGCGGCCAGCGCCTGCGGGTCCCGGCGCTGCAGCCTCGTGGCCAGGTCCCGGTCTCCTTCGGCATCCAAAGCCGCAAAAACGAATGGGAAGAAAAAAATCAAGTAAAAATCTCTTTAAAGATGTTCCCGCCGACAATCGTAGGCCGCTCGGCGCGCCCATTGTGCTGGTAGGTCGTTTGTATGTGGTCCATCCCCATCGCGTACAGGATGCTGGCGTGAATATCATGCACATGGCATGGCTTCTCCACCGCGCGCAGGCCTATCTCATCGGTCGTCCCGACATACTGCCCGCCTTTGGCGCCGCCGCCGGCCATCCACATCGTAAAGCCCCATGGATTGTGGTCGCGCCCGTTGCCCTTCTCGTTGAACGGCGTCCGGCCAAACTCTCCACCCCATACCACCAGCGTGTCTTCCAGCAAACCGCGCCGCTTCAAATCCGCGAGCAGTCCGGCGATCGGCCGATCCGATACCTTGCACCACTTACCATGGTTGCCCTCAATATTCGAGTGCGCGTCCCAGCCCGACCCCGACCCGCAGTACAGCTCCACAAAACGGACGCCGCGCTCAACCAGCCGCCGCGCCAGCAAACAGTTCTGCCCGAACTGACGCGTGTCCTCGGAGTCCATGCCGTACAGCGCCTTGGTGGCCTCCGTCTCCTTCGAGATATCCACTGCCTCCGCGCCCGCCGACTGCATCTCATAGGCCAGCTCAAACGACTTCACGCGCGCGTCCAGATCCGTGTCTTCCGTCTTATCGGCGCCCCATTGCTGATTGAGCTGCTTCAACAAACTCAGCCGACTTCGCTGCCGTTCATCGGTGACGCCCTCTGCCGGTTTCAAATTCAAGATCGGCGTATCGCCCTGACGGAACTGCGTCCCCTGATAGGTCGCCGGCAGAAAGCCCGATGACCAGTTCTTCGGCCCGCCGAGCACTTCCTTGTCATCGGTCAGGACCACGAAGGTCGGCAGATTCTTGTTCGCCGTTCCCAGCCCATATGTCACCCAGGCGCCCAGCGACGGCCGGCCGGCCAATATGTCGCCCGTGTTCATTTGGCAGACGGAGCCAACGTGATTCAAGCCATTGGCCCAGCAGGAGCGAATGACCGTCATATCGTCCACGTGCTGGGCAATGTGCGGGTACCAGTCGCTCACCCACATCCCGCTTTTGCCGTGCTGTTTCCATGTCCGCGGCGAGCCCATCAGCGTGTTCCCGCCCGTGCCCATCGCCGTGATCGGCTTGCCGAAGCTGGCCGGCATCGGCTGGCCGGAGAGCTTGTTCAGTTCCGGCTTCGGATCGAAGAGGTCGATGTGGCTCGGCCCGCCTTCCATGAACAGCCAAATGACGGATTTCGCCTTGACAGGGAAATGCGGCTTCTTCGGCGTCTCGGCGCCTTCGGCCAGCATGCTGCCCAGCGCAATGGCGCCCAGCCCGCTCCCGGCCCGCGAGAAGAACTCCCGGCGGTTCGAAACGTTCCAATGATGCAGCAGTTTTCGGTTCATGTTAGTTCACGTAGAGGAATTCGTTGGTGGATAAAAGCGTCTGGCAGAGGTCCGCCCACGCCTGGGTTTCGTTCCCGGTCAACTTTGTCTGCCGGTCCAGGAACTCGCGCGCCCCGGTGCGCTCGGCCGCAGTCGGCGTCCGCTGGACCGCCAGTTTCCAGGCCCGGTCCAACATCCCGTCCACCGTCTGCCCCGCGTCGTTGCGAACGCGTTCGGCAAAGCTCGTCGACCATTGAGTCACCAGCCGGCTGTTCATCAGCTCCAGCGATTGCGCCGGATTGATGGTCATGTTCCGCCGCGCGCAGCTCTCGTGGGTGTCCGGCATGTCGAAGGCGTCAAACATCGGGTATCGGGTATTTCTCCGCACAAATACATATACGGAGCGGCGGTCATGATCGGATGTATCTGTGTTGACTTTCCATCCGCCGCGCGTCACCACGCCGGCCGGAAGCGGCGGAAACACAGGCGTTCCGTACATCTTCGCATTCAGACGGCCCGCCACGGCGAGCATCGAGTCGCGCACAGCTTCCCCTTCCAGCCGATGCCGCGGGTACTTCCACCACAGCTTGTTTTCCGGGTCTTTCACGGCGTTCGCGGCGTGGTTCGAGCTTGCCTGCTGCCAGATCGAGGAGAGCATGATCTGCTTGTGCAGCTTTTTCAAACTCCAGCCCTCAGAAACGAACGAGGCCGTTAATTGATCCAATAGTGCCAGGTTCGTCGGTCGCTCACCCATCAGGCCGAAGTCGCTGGGCGTGCCGGAAATACCGCGTCCAAAATGGTAGTGCCATACGCGATTCACCATCACTCGCGCTGTCAGCGGATTGGTGGGGCTTGCCATCCAATTGGCGAGCGCCGACCGTCGTCCGCCAGCCACGGAGGCATCGCTCGGGTCGAGAATCGACAGGAACCCCGGAGCTACTTCTTCAGCAGGCGAATCGAAGTTGCCATTCTTCAACACATACGTCGTCGGCGCCTCGGTGTGCATTTCGGCCAGCGTCTGGGCCATTGGCGGCTCAGCGGGTTTGATGGAATCGAAAGCCCCCAATTCACTCTTCAACACCGCGTACCGGTTCGCCGGTTCTCCGCGCAGAGTCTTCGCGCAGACTTCGTCGCTGAAGGTCACCTGGTCCTTGGCCTTCATAAACATGTGCCATTGGAACGGCGTCCGCTTGGCCGGGTCTAACAGGATGGTCTCCTGAATCTCCTCGGGGAAGCGAAACAGCCGGTCGTCAAACAGCTTCTTTCGCGGGGTCTCCAGCAACTTCTGCATCTCGGCGCGAATCGTCGCCGTCTGGCCTTCCCATATTTCGTTCTTCGCCTTCCAAACCGCTAGCTCCGGTCCCGGCATCAACACCGCCGTGTCTTCAATCCGCGTGTTCGCGAAGAAGGCCTGCAGACGGTAATAGTCCTTGTGCAGGATCGGATCGAACTTATGGTCATGGCACTTCGCGCAGCCATACGTCAGGCCCAGGAACACCGAGCCCGTCGTGTCGGTGATATCAAACAGCAGTTCCTGGCGGCGCTGCCGGATATTGGCCGCATTCGACTCATCGGGGAAATGCCGGTTGAAGCCGACGGCGACCTTTGCATCCAGATCGTTCGGGTACAGTTCATCGCCGGCGATCTGTTCCTTCACAAACCGGTCATACGGCTTGTCCGAGTTCAAAGATCGGATCACGTAGTCCCGATAGCGCCAAACGTTGGGCCGGGTCTCGTCGCTTTTGAATCCTTCGGAATCGGCATATCGCGCCAAGTCGAGCCAGTGCCGCGCCCAGCGTTCGCCGTACTGCGGGGAAGCGAGCAGCCGGTCGACCACGCTTTCAAGCGCGGCTGGCGAGCGATCCGCCAGAAACGCCTGCGTCTCCTCGGGAGTGGGCGGCAAGCCGGTGAGAACCAGAGAGGCGCGCCGCAACAGGGTGACCTTGTCGGCGGGGCCATTCGGGATGACGCCTTTTCCGGCCATCTTCGCCAGTAACAGCGAGTCGATGGTGGCGGCCGGGTCAGCCTTCACCGGCTGAAACGCCCACCATTTTTTCTGAATGGGCGTGAAATCTTTTCGCTGACCGGACTCAGCGGACGCGGCGACGAAAGCACCGGCGACGAACAGGGCGGCAAGTAGGCGCATGTATACACTTCTCCCGAAAAATGAAGTGTCCTAAATATATCACTGCCGACCCACGATTGGAAGGGCGGTAATGCTTCCACAGCGATTCCGCAACCAACTCTAAAAGCGCGCGCAACTCCCTGGAAAGAGGGGGGATGCTAGGCTTGCGGGCGGAAGAGCAGATTCGGGATGGGTATTTTCGGTCTACGAGGGGAACAAAAAGGGGGATTGGGCGTACTTCGGCGA
>SHUN01000173.1 GCA_009697495.1 Bryobacterales bacterium
ACTATGTGGCGGGCGCCGACCCGTACGAGCACGACCAGTTGGGCGGACTGAAGCTGACGATTGAAGGGCTGCGGCGGCGGGATGAGTTTGTGCTTGGCGAGGCGGCGAAGCGGGGGATTCCGTTCGTGATTACGTTGGCCGGCGGCTATGCGTTCAACGTGGAGGACACGGTGACGATTCATACGAATACGGCGCTGGCGGCTGGGGCGGCGCTTAAGCGTTGAGCGCTGCTTGAACGGTTGATAGGGGCAGCACGAGTGAAAGCGGGGCGTCGAGCAGCGGCAGGGCGCCGAAACGGGAATACCACGCCGCAGCGCGCTCGTTCTTGGCATCAATGAGCATCGCAACGCCGCCGACTGCAGCGGCAGCGAGGAGACAGCGCCTTCCGGCCGAAAGGAGGAGTTGTCCGCCCAGCCCGCGGCCTTGGGTTTTGAGATCGACAGCGAGGCGCGCCAGCCGAAAAACCGGCACGTCATGGCGCGCCAACCTGCGCCGAATGATCTCGGGCGTGCGAGCATATTCGATGGATGCCGGGCTCAAGCTGTAGTAGCCGAGGACGGTTTTGCGGTCAGCGGCGTTGATGGCGAGAAAGGTCTTGGCGCCGCCCGCCTCGTGGCTTTTGCGGGCATATTGGCGCAGGAACTCATTTAGCGCCGGTTCGCCGCAGTCGAAACCTTCGCGGTCGTGCGCCTTGCTGATCGCTTCTTCGCTCCAGGCGGGGCTGCTCATTTCCGCTTGGGCAGCGACTTCGCCGCGGCGAGCAGTTTGGCGTTTGGCCGCGGCGGGTTCTCCAGCATCATCAGCACACGTAGGCTGTCGCGCTCGGAGAGTTCCAGACGTTCCGACTCCTGGATGACGGCCCTCGCGGCGTTCAGGCTGTGTTGGCGGACGAAATCCGTCAGATCAGTACGCCGCAGGGCGGCCGCCCGGAGAAGAACCGCTTTTTCGCCGGCCGGGATTCGGATGGACATGCGGCTGTTGTCTTCAATCGCTAGTCTTGGCATGAAAGGCTGCTTTCCGATTGTACACATTCAAATAGTACATGATTTCGGAGGGACCGGCAACTAGCTTTACGTGCCGGCCTCGCCCATTTTGACCCTTTCCAAGAGTTGCTCCTCGAAGGAGTAATCGGGTGCCGATTGGGGTGCCGCCTTCCACCATTTGTGGGATTCCTTCAGGCCGAGGGCGAAGTCGGTGGGCTTAAACTTCAATATTCTTTGGGCCTTGGCGATCAGCATGGTGATCGGAGGCAGGTCATAATAGAGGCCGAAATATAGCTTTGGGCCCATGGGATGGCCGCCCATGCGGTAGATCAACTCACGGGACATCCGGGTGATTTGCGCGTGTTTGGCTGCCGCGGGGCCGGCGGCGGCGGCGAGGGCGGCGAGCAAGTCCGCTTGGGTGGTGGAGCGGGCGTTGGCGATGTTGAAGGCGTGGCCGACAGCGCCGGGTTCTTCCATTGCGGCCAAACACGCGGCGACGACGTCGTGGACGTAGGCAAACTGCATAAGGCGACGACCGTCTCCGGGGAGTATCCATGGCTTTTTGTCGCGCAAACGGTCCCAGAAAAACTGTTCGCGGTAGTAGGGATTTCCCGGACCGTAGACGAATGGGGGGCGGAGCGTTACCGCCGGAAATCCGTAGCGCTGATGGAGCCGAAAGAGGACGCGTTCGCTCATTGCCTTGTTGCGGGCGTAGAGGTCGGGGTTGTCGTCGGTGACCAGGCCGTCGCCTTCGTAGTGATTTAAGCCGCCCCCATAGGCGGCAACACTGGAAATGAAGACGTAGCGGTGCAATTTGTCGCCGAAGGCGCGGGCGGTGGCCTCCACTTGCGCGGAAGAGGTGCCGCGCTCAAAGTCATATACGTTATCGAAGACGACGTCGAATTCGCGGCCCGCGATTGCCTTGGTTAACGCGGCAGGGTCATTGCGGTCGGCGACCAACTCGCGCACTTTGGGGCCCAGGTCATGCCCCGGTTTTCGATGGAGAATCGTGACATCGTGACGCTCTTTCACCAGGCGGGATACCAAGTTCCGGCCGATGAACAGCGTACCGCCGATCACTATTATTTTTCTTCGGGGGCCCAAAATCAGGAATTACCACCAATGGGCATAGTATGCAAGACGGAGAAGGGAAAGGGAATCCCACTGCTATAATATCATTCACATGACGAACCGCGGCAACGCCGCCCCGAACGCGCTGGCGCTGACGGCACTGATCGTCGATGACGAGGCGCTGGCGCGTGATGAACTGGCCTATTTGCTGAAGGATTTTCCTGATGTAGAGGTCGTAGCGAGCGCTGCCAATGGTTTGGAAGCTATCGAGTTGATTGAAAATGTCGAGCCGGATCTGGTATTTCTGGACGTACAGATGCCGGGGCTTGACGGCCTCGGGGTGATACGCCGGTTGCGGGAAAAGGACGCGCCGCTTCCCTACTTCATACTGGCAACCGCTTTCGACAACTACGCGGTGGAGGCGTTTCAGGTGGAGGCGTTCGACTACCTTCTGAAACCGGTTGAAAAAGAGCGGTTGGCGGCGACGCTGGACCGGGCGCGGCGGGCGCTGGCCTTACGGCCGGCGCGGGCTGAGGGCCCGGAACCGGATGCTCCGCGGCCCCCTGGCGGCTACAAGAGCAAGGTGCTGGTGCGACGGGACAACCGGAACTGGATTGTGGATGCGGCTGACATTATTTACGCGACGATTGATGACGGGCTGATAACGGTGGTAACGACTTCACTACAGGGCGAATCGACGTATAAAACGATCGAGGAGTTGCAGACGAGCCTGGACCCGGAAATGTTTTGGCGGGTACACCGGTCATGGCTTGTGAATATTAACCGGATCCGCGAAGTGGTGCCGTGGTTCAAGTCGAGTTTTCAACTGCGGATGGAGGATAAGAAGGGGACCGAGGTGCCGGTGAGCCGCGTACAGACGAAGCGGCTGCGTGCGTTGTTCCGGCTGTAATCCGGGCGAAGGGAGACCGCTCTGTTACGGGTAATGCCATATATTTTTGCGCAGAGTGTGAATTTGGGTCATCGTTTAGGCTACTCGATCGATGTAGCGATTCATCAGTGAGAATAGACTTTCGGCACGCGTTTCACTCTGGTGAAACGGAAGCTGCGCGTGGCACCCCTGCTTGCCGCGCGGCCTGATAGATGACCGCGCGCACTAGCCAAACCTCCGCAGCTTGAAGAATAAAGACCTGTGTTTGCATCACGAATAATCAAAAGTCTTCACTACAAACCGTGTTGAGGAAGTGATGAGGGCCTATGTAAGCCGAGGCGCTGAAGCAAAATTGCCTGGTGGCCGGGGGGCTTCGCCACACGGCGTTTCCGTATCAATACTCCGCTTCGAGTGGGCAGAACGACATCGACCAAAGCAATCCGGGAGATATCGGCAAAGACCGTTCGCGGCTCCGATCCTAATCCGGCCCGGAGACAAAACCGGGCCAGAGTCTGCCACAATCCATAGGAAACGAGGCAAACCAAAATGTGAGCCTCCACGCGTTCCCGTTTTTGGTGCCAGACGGGCCGCAATTTCAAATCGGATTTGTGGATCCGAAACGCCGCCTCGGCCTCGGTGAGCTGGATATAGGCGCGCCACAACTCCTCCGGACTCCAGTCCGTCACGTTACTGCGCACCATATTACAACCCTCGCTGCTTTCAGCCCATGTCCGCCACGCCTCCTTTTTTTCTCCAGGTGAGCTTCGATCGCGACAGCCTGTTGGGCAAGGCGATAGAAGCGTTTGCCGCGGCTCTTGGAGTTGCGCCGGTTGAATCGGAACGCGAACTCTTCCAAAGTAATAGTCCAGATACTCCCGGCTGACAGCGCCTAGGCGGGTACCCATCAGCCGCCTCTTCACTAGCGATGCGACCCTGAAATGGCGAAGCTCATTTCATCGCCAATTACTCCGTTACCATAATCCATTCCACCCCAACTTTCGTCGGCCCGCTCACGACGATCGGCGCAACTCCATCCGCAGCTACATTCGTACTACCCTCACGTTAGTGGAGTGGAATTCAAATGGGACGAAGCCTAGGCCGCCCGGAATGGAAAGAAACACGCTGTCCCATTTCCCTTCACCGCCAGGGTATTCCATGACGGGAATCGGCTGGAAAGGGCCGATACTCGCGACGGACAGGGAGAGCCTCGCTGGATCACAGTCGGACTGATCGACGGCATTGAAATTGTCGTCGCCTACACAATCCGAGCCGGATCGATCCGGCTCATCTCCGCAAGAAAGGCGGAAAGACATGAGCGCCAAGACTACTGGCACCGTTAGATTTACACTCGACCAGAAGAACCATCCCACGCTTACGCCGGGACAACGGACACGGCTTCGCTCGTTGCCCGACGAACAAATCGAATTTACCGGCATCGCCCCCGTCATCGGCGTCACTTGGAATCGCCCTGGGCAACTGGTCCCGGTTGAGAACAAGAAACAAATCACACTTCGTCTCGACGAGGATGTGCTGCAATTTTTCAAGACGACGGGTAAGCGCTACCAAACCCGAATCAACGAAGTGCTTCGATCCTACATGGATGCCCATGTCCCTCATCGGATGCCGTAACTTCTCACTATGTTGCCGCTATCCACGCACGCCAGGTCGATTACCCGTAACCCCCGCCGTCTAAGATCCCGCAAACGGCGAATGGACGCCCTGCCCAGCGCAGCCACTTGGTCCGGCATGACGCGCATCCCGACCACGACGGCTACAACCCGCTGGACCCCGCCTGTCGTCCCCGTTCACGGCGTCACCTGCGCCGTCTTTCAGGACGCCCTGATCTATCTCGCAGGCGGCGGCACCACGCAGGGCGGTTCCTCCGGCACTCGCCTGCATTGGGTTACCGGCCGAATCAAGGCTGGCGTTAGGCTAGCCCCTCAAATACTCGGGAAGAAGTCTCCACCGTGGACGAACACACCAGCCCCGCCCAACAAGGATCAGTCAGTTCGATTCTTCCAGTAACCCGGTCGCCGGCGGCCATGTGCCACGGCTAAGACTTCAATGCGATCCTCACACGCGCGATAAATGAGTACGTACGGGAATCGGCGAAATAGGATTCGGCGGGCTGGACCGTCAAAAAATGGCCATCGACCAGGTGCTTCGCAAATTGCGCCTAGCGCCCCTTCAAGTTCGAGAAGAAATCGATTTGCGACTCTACGGCTCCGCTTCGCATACCAATCGACTGCGGCTTCCGCCTCTTCCACCGCATCGGGGTGAAAACGGACTGGGATGCCGCTCATTCGATCCGGTTACGCAGACGCGCAGAGGCGTCCGCCCATGCGACGGTTTGAACGCCGCCCGCATCCAATTCGGAAATCCGATTACGGATTTCCTCGCGCCAAAACAGACCGGCGTCTTCACCGGTGCTCGTATCAAGACTCTCTATCAACGAATCCGCCAGCGCCGCCCGATCCAAAGGAGGGAGCGAAAGTGCTTGTTCGAGGACGTTAGCCGCAGTGTTGAGCATAGTCAGATTATACTCCTTGACCAACACAGCATCGCTCTGCCACGATGTCACCACGAATTACCCAATCGCTCCAGCAAATGTTAGGTCTACCGGCTTAATCACGCCTGCCGCTAGCCACCCCCTCAAAAAACTCGCAGTGTTTCCGAAACCCTAAACTCTCATACACCCGAATCGCCGCGGCATTGTCCACCCGTACATTCAGCCCAACCGTTTCCAAAATCGCCAACTCCCTCAGCGTCGCGCACGTTACCTCTCTCCCCAATCCCATCCCCCGCCGGTCGCGGCGCGTGTAGACGTTCCCAATCGCCGCCACCCCCTCCGCCCGCGCGTACAAATGCGTCCCCGCCGCCGCCGCCAGCTGATCCCCATCGAATACCCCAAAAAACACTCCGTCATCCACCATCGCCGGAAAGAAGAAGTCCGGAGCCTCCCGGCTCTCCCATCCGTCGGCGTACAGCCGCTCCAATGCCGGCACATCGGCCGCGATCAGTCGCCGTGCCCGTCCCGTATTCACCCATCCCGAACGGTCCCCGCTCCACCCCATGCGCCACATCGCCGTCCGCTTCGTCACCACCGCCATCCGCTCCACCACCGCCATCGCCGGCGGCCGCACCTGCAAATGCACCGGCCAACTAACGGAGGCCAGCGCCTCCGCCACACTCCCCTCACCCATCGCGAACAGGATGCACGTGCCGTAATCGGAATAGACCAGCGTTAGTTCCGGGCCAAACCATTGCGACTTGGCAAACCCGGCCGGCAAAAGATCGCCCAGCGCGTAAACACTCCAAATCCGGTCTTCGTTCAACAGCGACCGAATCGCAGAGGCGTCCGTCAGCCGTCCCATGAATCAACAAGGCCGCGCAACTCCTGCGCGGCCCCGCCCTGAAAATGGTGAAGAGGACTAAAAACTCGCAACCGCGCTCGCTTCATCGTTGAACACTTCGAATACCG
>SHUN01000174.1 GCA_009697495.1 Bryobacterales bacterium
GCCGACCCCCAAACCGGTCCGCCAAATTCCCTCCCACGAACCCGCCCATCCCGCCAAACGCCAGATACAAAGTCAATCCCAGCGCCGCCGATTGCACCGAAAAACCACGCTCCCGATTCAAATACAACGGCAAAAACTGCGAGAACACCATTTGCACCGCGCTGCGAATATAAACCAGCGAAAACAGAATCAACAACGGTTTCCGCTTCGCCCGCAACGCCGCCAGATCAAAATGATTGGAAGTCTCCCGCGCCACCGGCGCCAATCGAAACCACCGCGCCAGCAACACCGTCACCAATACGCCCGGCACGGCCGCCACCCACGTCATCTCCAGCCCATAACGCCCGGCCAAATACGTGAAAAAAGCCGGGCCGAACGCCATCCCAAATGTTCCCGAACAGATGAACACCGCCATCCACTTCGACTTGCTTTCCAGAATCCGCGCCGTCGCGTTCGCCGACGCCTGTGGATGAAACGACGCAATCCCCATGCCTCCCAATAGCACCATTCCAATCAGCATCGGGTAACCGGTCGCCAACCCCAGCGACGAAATGAAAATCCCCGCCATCGCCGGCGCCAACACCGTAAAAAGCCGCGAACCCCACTTATCGGACAAAATTCCATAAACCGGCTGCAGCAGCGAGCTCGAAAAAACCAGCGCCCCCGCCAACAGCCCTGCCTGCGCTAAACTCAAGCCAAACCGTTCTACTAACATCGGTTGGAAAGAACTCAGTCCGCTGGAATACAAGTCAATGAAAAAATGCGCGAATGACAGTATTGCCAGCGCCCTATAACCAGACCGCCTCGCCTCGCTTTTCACATCGGTAAGCGGTACGGCGGCTGATAAACTGGCGGAATTGGAACTCATTAGTGACCGGAGAAATTAGATTGCGGGAACGAAATTTCAGTATAGCGAAACCCTTTTCTCGAACCGGGGTTCTAACAGCAATGCGTACCAAGGCCGTCGTGTGCCTGTTCCTTCCGGTCCTGCTAATAGCGCAAGTCCCCACCGCCCCGGTTGTCAGCCCCCGAGGCGTCGTTAACGCCTTCACGCAGCAGCCCGCCCCCTCCACCGTCGCCCAGGGCGGCATCATCTGGATCAATGGCATCAACCTCGGCCCCGCCGCCGGCTGGAAAGCCGAGCCCGGCGCAGCCCTCCCCACCACCGCCCTTGACCCCGCCGTCGAAGTCCGCATCGGCCAGCGCGCCATCCCCATCTATTCCATCACTCCCTCCCGCATCGTCGCCCAGGTCCCCATCGACACTCCGCAAGGCGTTACCCAAATCGTCGTCCGCCGCGGCGAACAGCAGAGCGCTCCGGCCCGCTTTACCGTCACCCAGCCCAATCCCGCCATCTCCGCCTCGCTCGGCGGCTTCGGTCCCGCCGGAACAATCAGCGGCAACACTCTCACGCTCCGCGTCGCGGGCCTCGGCCAAACCGATCCCGTCACAGCCCCCGGCACGCTCCCATCCGCCGACAACGCCGCCATCCCGCGCGCCGCTATTCGCGCCAACGTCGGCGGTATGCCCGCCCCCGCTTCCGCCCGCCTCTCTACCCAAACGCCCGGCGAGTTCGAAGTTGCCATTGAACTTCCGCCCTCCGCCCAGGACGGTGATGTCGTCAACCTTTTCGCCGGCAACAATGCCGGCAACCGGGTCACGCTCAAGTCCCTCAATGGCCCAAAAGTCGATTACCTCCCGCTCCCCGCCGGCACCGCCAACCTCCGCGCCATCACCTCCAGTGACCTCCGCCCTGGATTCACGGTCCTCAGCGGCATCCGTGCCGACGACGGCTGCTATCCCTCCATCCTCGTCGACTTCGACGCCAAAAAAGCGGACTCTGTTCCCGGCTGCCACACCACCGTCGCCGCCCAAATCCTGGCTGCATTCACCCCCTCTAACGATGGCAGCGCCCTCGCAGCCCTCGCCGGTCCCGCCGAAGGCGACCCCGCCACCGGCATCAGTTCGAAAGTAACTATCCTCGCTCCCGGCGTCGAATCCCGATCAGTCGAACTCCCCGGCAAAGCCATCACGGTCGGCGCCGCCCCCGGCGGCAACTTTAACGCCCTCATTCCCGGCACGCCGATCCGCGTCGCCCTCATTAACCCCGATACGGGAGAAGTCACCGAAGGCATCGCCGGCGGCGCGCCCCCCCCGGGTGGCGGCCCAGGAGGTGGCGGCGCATTCAATACCAACAACCTCCAGATCGATCTCGGCGATGGCGTCAAAGAACTCGTCACCGCACCCACCGGCCTCGGTCAAAACCAACAGGCTCTCGTCGGTGTCGATTCCCTCGAAACCGTCACCAAAGCCAAATTCGGTATCATCAACGCCCAAGCGCAGGTCCTGCTAACCGTTGACTTCCCTGACGGTTGGCTCCCTCTTATGGCACCGACCCAACAAGCGCCGGGACAAGGCGGTGGAGGCCCGCCAGGCATGTTCCCAGGCGGCTTGCCCGGTGGACTTCCATTCGGTGGCGGCGCCGCGCCCGTCAACCGCCTCCGCGTCGCAGCCCAGTTTGACGCCGCTACCCGCCAATATTACGTCCTCGCCCGCGCCACCGATAAGTCCAAGGACGGCTTCATCCGCTTCCCCGTAGTCGCTGGCCAGGACCCGCAAGTCCTCCCCTTCTCCGACGGCAAATTCGCCGCTTCCTGCACCAACCAAATTCGTACTTTTAACCTCGAACTCGCCCGCCGCGTCGCCGTCCCCACTTCTCCCACCCCGGAAAACCTCATCCGAGCCGCTTGCGGCGCGACCAGTTTCTTAACGCTCGATTTCACTACCCGTCAACTTAGCGAGACCGCCCTCCCCGGCCAGGGCCAGTTCAACGTCACCGGCAATGCCGCCAATGATGTCAACGACTACGTTTACGCCGCCAACACCGACCCCGCCCAGCAGGGACGCTCCGACACTTTATACGTTTTCGACGGTGTCACCAGCTCAGCCTTCCGCCTCGACCTTCCCCCCGAAGTCTCCAGCTTCGCAAACGTCAACGCCTTCCCTCCCATGGGAATTCTCTACGCCCAGGCCACCGCCCGCGCCGTCGGAGACGCCGGCATCGTTCTCTTCGACCTCGAAAACGCCAGCACACGCCTTCTCCCCACACCGGCCGGCTTCAACTCCGTCCAGCCGTTGACCATCTTCCCCGCCACTCGCAAACTAATCGCCCGCGGCACTCGAACTGAACCCGCCGGCACCCAGATACTCATTTACGATCTCGTCTCCGGCGACTTGCAAATCATCGCCAACCCGGAGGGCGTCAGCTTCGTCGGCGCGCTGCCAAACGCCCCTGGCCAACCCGGTCAACCACCCCAGCCCGCCCAGCAGCAACCCGCCCTGCAAAACATTAACCCCAAATCGAATGCCGTCACCATGGTCGGCTTCGATTCCCAACGCCGCCCAGTCGGTGTGCTATTAGTCCGCGCTCACTAAGTCCCGCAAGCAGACGAATGCGCCCTCCGCGGCTAACGGCGCAACCGGTTCGTCCACGAAATAGGCCACTATCGACTCATACCGGTCACCCACCGGATTCCGGTGAACGACGATCTGCATGGCAACGAGATCCAGCACCCAGTAATCGACAATGCCGGCCTTCGCATACAGTGCCGCCTTTGCGCCCAAATCGTAATCCCGAGTTGTCACGGCAACTTCCAACACCAGCAACAGGTCCGCTGGCCCTGGATTCACGGATGGAAATTTCCCAGTCGTCCGGCGCAACACAATGGCATCCGGTTCCGGCTCATTCGTCGCATCCAAGTTCCGGCTCAAATCGATCGGCACTCCGTGTTCGACGGTCGGCTCCCCAAATTCGCCCCGAAGCCATTTCAGTAGCAGCTTAAGCACGATCGTATGCAACCGCGACTTTGGTACTTTTCGAATCAATTCCCCATCAATGAGCTCATAGCGCTCAAGATCCAACCGGCCTGCCGCTTCCAAAACCCGGCAATCCTCACGGGTATATTTCCTTCGCGTCCCCAAAGGCAGCTGTGCCGGATGCATCTCAACGACAGCAGGCATAATCTTAACTCCAGTATACTCCCGTCTATCGCGCATGCCCACTAGCCGAAGCAACCGTCACGTCGGCCTCCGCTGCGCACAATTTCGCGAAACGACAAACCCGCAGCCCGGTTCCGCCGGCTGGAACACCGCTTAAAGGAGGTGTTCCAGATAGCGGGCGGTACATGCCTATCGGCCCGTGTACAGGACCGACGCCTTGTCTTTAGAAGTCACTTGAGCCGAATCAGTGACCGTCAACTCGAACTCATACGTTCCGAAGCCGCCTTGCAACTGCACTTCCGGCTTAGCCACAGTGGGGAAACTGAGGGATGCGATGCCTTGCGTTACAGCCCAGGAATACGTCAGCGGTTTGCCGTCCGACGACGTCGACGCACTTCCATCCAGCGTCACAATATTCACAGGAGAAGTCGCGTTCTTGGGATTCGCAACAGCCTTGGTACCACCGGGGGTCCCGGTGTCCGTTCCCGGCGGGGGACACGAAACTACGAACGGTGCGGTGGCCGCGCTGATTTCGGCGACGCTCTTGGCCATATCGAATGCGGAGGGGAAGGGTATCGCTTCGGTAACCAAGTTTAGAAACGCGGCGTGCCGGGCTTCCACTGTGGCAATCGACGCACCGGCTGTCAATAACGCCGGCGTCGAGAGATACTGCACCGCGCCGTCGTAAGCCATAACGCCGGTATTCTCAAGAATTGCCGCGAGCATCAGAAACTCAGATAGATTGGCGTACTGAAAAGTATAGCTACAGGGCGCCACGGGCACTCCGCCCATTCCGCGAATCGCCGCCTGCAACGCAGTCACATGCGCCACTTCGTGGTCTCGAATGGCCTTCAGGTTATCAAAAACTTTTCCGGAAATCCCGGGGCCGAGATTGAGAGCGAAAGAAGCGTTCGTGAAATCGGCGGCTGCATATCGCGGTACTCCCTGAACGTAGAAGGCGGCCTCTAGATGTTCCAGGCCTAGCGCGAACTGCAATACCTGCAGCTCTGTGGGCGCGACGGAGACTTGGGCATTTGACACCCTCGGCACCAGCGTCGCCGCGATAGTGCCGGAAGCGGCTGTGATTGCGGCCCGGGTAAAGAATCCCCGGCGCGACGAAGTCTGCTGTGTAAGTGGTCGGATAGAATTCATGATATTTACCTCTTCTCTGATTCGCCTACGCCGGACATGCCGCCAGGAAAGGAGCCGCAATCGTCAGAATTTCTTGCATCGTCTTCGTTGGATCAAATGCGTCGGGTGCCGCCAGGTTGCCGCTGAGTACATTCAAATAGGCGGCGTGGCGGGCCTCCACTGTGGCAATTGTCGCCGCAGCCGTGCGAAGCCGAGGGCTCCGAACCAAACTCAACGCACCGTCATAAGCCATGACGCCGGTGTTTTCAAGAACCCGAGCTGTGTTCAGGAAGGCATCGACAGTGGAAAAGTCGAAGTTATAGCGGCACGCGGCGACGGGGGTCACCCCGAAGCTTCGCAACAAGCCCTGCAGAGTCCTGACATGGGAATTCTCATGACTACGGATCAGTGACAGATACGCGTAGAGTTCATTGCTCGCCGTTTCTCCAAGATCCCTCGCGAAGGCGGCTCGGCCGATATCAAGATTGCTGAACTGCCGCAGGCCCTGATTATAGAAGGCCGCTTCCAGATGCTCCAAGGTAAGCGCATAGTTCATTACGTCGACATCGCTTGGTGCCGTCGATTGCGCTTGCAGTACACTCACACCCAATACTCCAACGCCAATAAGCGCAGCGTTCCGCATCGTCGCCGAAGGGACACGCGTTATCGGCATGATTTCTTCACATGGCATTTCGCACACTCCTTAAAATGGTTGACCGAATCCGGCGGCGTTCGGTCATGAGGACCCGACGGCGAATCGCCAACATCGTATCTCTTGGATACTCATCGCCGTCGAGGTGTTACAAAAATTGCCCGTGTAACACAAGGCTGTGTGCGAACCAGTCCCTTACTGCGCGCCCTTCACCAACTCCACACTCTCCGCCGGCTCAAACAATCCAAACGAAAACACCGCCGTCGCCGACGCAATCGCCACATACTGCTTCCCGTCCACAGCATACGTAATCGGCGACGCAAACAGAGATTCCCCCATCTGAAAATGCCACAAATGCCTGCCCGATTTCGCGTCCAACGCCACCAACTGCCCTTCGTCATCCCCAACAAACACCACGCCTCCCGCCGTCGACACCGTCCCCGACCAAGCCACGCCAGGCCCAGGCATCGGATACTCCCAAACTCGCTTCCCGGTCGCCGCGTCCAGCGCCCTTAAATAAAACGTACCCGCCTCCCGAGGCTTCGGCCCCGCGCCGCCGCCGGAGAATCCCGCCATCGGTTCCGGCTTCTTCGCCGACGACGTGTAAATATCGCACTGCTCCATCGTGATCACATAGAACAG
>SHUN01000175.1 GCA_009697495.1 Bryobacterales bacterium
GATTATTCCAGCCGGGAGCGGGCGGTAAATTGACGATGATCATGCCGAGCCCCGTCAACAAGGCCGTCGACAGGAAGCCGTGCCAGATCGCCCGGCGGCTGCCCGCGTAGCCGTACACCTCAGTGAAAATGTCCCCGAAAATGTACGTCAGAGGGAATAGAAGCTGGGCCCCGCTCAGGATGACGTCAAACTCGAAGCCCAAAAAAGAAACGTGGCCGAAGGAGCAGAGTTTGCTCGCGACCAGATTCGATATCAACAACACGACGACGAAAAAGCTAAGGCAGATTTCGTAGTATTTGAAGCGGTGAAGCGGGGTTAGGTGAGTGAGAAGGTTGTTCAAAGTTTTAGGCTCGCAGATCGACGCCGGACATCTCGGGCGGCTTTGGTAAGCCTAGCAGACCGAGGATGGTGGGCGCGAGATCCCGAAGGGAACCGCCCGCGCGGAGCGGACGCCGCGCCTCGTTCACCAGGATGAGCGGAACCGGATTGGTGGTGTGATACGTGTGCGCACCGCCGGTTACGGGGTCGATCATCGTTTCGGCATTGCCGTGGTCCGCGGTGATGATCCACTGGCCGCCCGTTTGCTTGAGAACCTGATGAATCCGGCCCAGCATGACATCGCAGGTTTCGCAGGCCTTCACGGCGGCTTCGTAAACGCCGGAGTGCCCAACCATATCGGGGTTGGCGAAATTGACAACAATGACGTCGAAGTCGCCGCGGGCGATCCCCTTTAAGACGACGTCGCAGACGCCATCGGCGGACATTTCCGGCATCAAATCGTACGTCGCAACTTTGGGTGACGCCACCATTTCCCGCTCCTCGCCATCGAACGGTTTTTCCACGCCGCCGTTAAAAAAGAACGTGACGTGGGGGTATTTTTCGGTTTCGGCCACGCGAAGCTGCTTCGCGCCGTGGCCGCTTAAAACACCGCCGAGCAGGCCGGTATGCTGTTCGGGCTTGAGAACCGTGTTCACCTTGAGCGTCTGGTCATAGACGGTCATCGTCGTGTAGTGCAGGTTCCTGGGGGCGAGCGATTTGTAGGGAACGTCGAGGGGATAATCGGTGAGTACTTGAGAGAGCTCGCGGCCGCGGTCGGCGCGGAAGTTGAAGAAGAGGACGGCGTCTTCATCGCGCATGAGGCCGGTGGGCTCGTTGGCGTCGTTGACGATAACAACAGGCTCGATGAATTCGTCGGTGACGCCCTTTGTGTAGCTCTCGCGAATGGCGGCGACGGGGTCGGCGGACTTGCGGCCTTCTCCGGTTACGATGGCGCGGAAAGCGCGTTCAACGCGTTCCCAGCGCTTGTCGCGATCCATGGCGTAATAGCGGCCCGACACGCTGCCAACGCGTCCAATGCCGATCTCCCGCATCTTGGCGAGAAGGGCCTCCATGAAACCTGCGCCTTTATTGGGCGGCGTGTCGCGTCCGTCCATGAAGGCATGGACGACCACGTCTTCCACACCCCCGCGCTTGGCCATTTCGAGCAGCGCGTAGAGGTGCGTATTGTGCGAGTGGACGCCGCCGTCGCTGACCAGACCGAGCAGGTGCAGACGGCGGCCGCGAGCGTGTTTAACTGTCTCCTGCAGCACCGGGTCGCTCACCAGCAAGTCGTTGCGCACCATCCAATCAATGCGCGTGATATCCATCCGAATGATGCGGCCGGAGCCGATGTTCAGATGGCCGACTTCGCTGTTGCCCATCTGTCCATCGGGCAGACCGACCGATTCGCCGCTGGTGTTGATCAGCGTATTGGGATAGTCGCGAAGGAGCGAGTCGTAGACAGGTTTCCGCGCATTGCGCACGGCGTTGCCCTTGACGGCAGGGGACTCGCCCCAGCCGTCAAGGATGGTCAGGATGACCGGTTGTTTCGCCATTACCGCTTGAACGCCTTTCGACCGGCGTACTTGGCTTGCGAACCAAGCTCTTCCTCGATGCGGAGCAACTGGTTGTACTTGGCGATGCGGTCCGTGCGGGAAGCGGAGCCGGTTTTGATCTGACCGACGGAGGCGCCGACGGCGAGATCGGCGATGAAGGTGTCTTCGGTTTCCCCGGAACGGTGGGAACTGATGGCGGTGTAACCGGCCTGGTGGGCCATGGCGATGGCTTGCAGCGTCTCGGTCAGCGTGCCGATCTGGTTCACTTTGATCAGAATCGAGTTGGCGATGCCCTTATCGATGCCTTGCTGGAGGCGCGTGATGTTGGTGACGAAGAGATCGTCGCCGACCAACTGGATCTTCTTGCCGAGGACTTTGGTCATCAGCTTCCAGCCCTTCCAATCGTCTTCGGCCATGCCGTCTTCGATGGAAATGATGGGGTATTTTTCGCACAGGCCGGCCCAAAAGTCGACCATCTCCTCGCGTGTGAATTCGCCGCTCTTGGACTTCTTCATCACGTACTTCTCTTTTTTGGCGTCCCAGAGTTCGCTCATCGCCGGGTCGAGCGTGATGGAGACCTGCTCACCGGGAACGTAGCCGGCCAGCGTGATGGCTTCCATCACGACTTGAAGCGCTTCTTCGTTGGACTTCAAGTTAGGAGCGAAGCCGCCCTCGTCGCCAACCGAAGTGGAGTAGCCCTTCTTCTTCAAAACCGTTTTCAGGGTATGGAAAATTTCCGTGCCCCAGCGGAGGCCTTCAGCGAAACTCGTCGCGCCATGCGGGGCGACCATGAATTCCTGCATGTCGACGGAGTTGTCGGAGTGGGCGCCGCCGTTGATGATGTTCATCATCGGGACGGGGAGGAGGCAGGCGTTGACACCGCCCAGATAGCGGTAAAGGGGCGTCATCTGGCTGGCGGCGGCGGCGCGCGCGGTGGCCATGGAGACGGCGAGAATGGCATTAGCGCCGAGGTTGCCTTTGTTGGGCGTGCCATCGACGGCGATCATGTGCTCGTCCACTTCGGCCTGGCGGGAAGCGTCCATGCCGAGAAGGGCCGGGCCCAGAACGATGTTGATGTTGGCTGCGGCCTTTTGCGTGCCTTTGCCGAGGTAGCGGCCTTTGTCGCCATCACGGAGTTCGACGGCTTCGTGGACGCCGGTGGAAGCGCCGGAAGGGACAGCGGCGCGGCCCATGGAGCCATCGGCCAGGAACACGTCGGCTTCGACGGTGGGATTGCCGCGGGAGTCCAGAATTTCTCTACCTACAACTTTGACGATGTCAGTCATTACTTATGATTCTTTCTTGGATTGGAGGCGCGCGCGGAGGGGGTTACGTGGCGCGTGCCGGGGGTATGGGGACTCTTCTATTTTGGCATATTGATGCGGGGATTCATTGGAATTCAGACAGCCGGAAGCGTTGGATTGGTGAACGAATTGCTCTTAGGGGAACGGGCACGCTGTTTTGTCGAGCGTGCAATTTGACTCAGGAGTGCGGTTCCACAATGACTTTCTCACGGAAAATATTCTGGCTCGTCGGGATGGCGGGCGTGATTACGGGCCTTTTGCTGGCTCAGAACGGCAAGATCCCCTCCAGTTATTCACCCGTCGTCATTCAGGAGCCATTCGCGAGTGTAATGAAGCGGATGAGCGCCGCCAAGGCGGGCGTTATGCAGAGGCAGGCCGCCCATCTGCAGGCGCGCTACGACTTGGGCGACCGCCCCTCGCCATCGGCGAAAATGACTCGCGGAAAGCCCGTACAGATCGGAGTCCGCGTGAAGCTGCGGAGCAATGCAACGTGGGACAAACTGGCGCAGATGACTCCGGAACAGATCCACGCTCAGGATGTGTTTCCACTCGGATTTCTGCCCCTGCCGCACGCCAATCACCCCGAAGGCGGGATGATCTTTCCAAAATTCGTCATTGAGGAAATCAAGAAACAGGAGGGCCGGGATCTGACCCGTTTCGATCTCGACTTCGACTTGCCGGATCACGTCCTGCCGGAATTTCCGCCGGCGATCTTTCTGACCACGCGGCCTGACTTAGGTGACGTTTCGAAAGGAAAGCTGGTCACAATCGACAACTTCTACGAATTGTTCAACGGAACTCTTAACCCGAAACAGATTGAAGGAGTCCGCCTACTGGTGACGCCATTCGCCCAGCAACAGTTCAACCAGACCGAGGACCGGCGCACCGAACGGCCGCATCGCGGCGCCGCCTGTTTTGATTGCCACGTAAATGGCCACACCAACGGCGCTTCGCATCTGGCGGGCGACGCGCGCTCGCAGGAGTTCCGGCACCGGATTGAAACTCCTTCCTTGCGCGGCGTGAATATTCAGCAGTTGTTCGGTTCGCAAAGGGCCATGAAATCGGTTGAGGATTTCACGGAGTTTGAACAGCGGGCGGCCTATTTCGACGGCGACCCCGTGATCGCGACCAAGAAGGGCGTGAACCTTTTGGATCGAGGCTCCCAGGTCCATTTCATGGCGGAGTTCCAGGCGATGCTTGATTTTCCGCCCGCGCCCAAACTGGCCGTGGATGGGACGTTGCGTCCGAAGCGCGCGTCGGCAGCGGAGCTACGCGGTCAAGCTCTCTTCGTTGGAAAAGCGAAGTGCGCGACCTGTCATCCGGCACCGTACTATACGGACAACACGATGCACAATCTGCGCGTGGAGCGGTTTTTCAAGCCGCAACTCGTAAATGGCATGATGGCGTCCTCGGACGGTCCCATCAAGACGTTCCCGTTGCGCGGGATAAAGGACTCGCCGCCCTACCTGCACGACGGCCGGCTGCTGACATTAGACGATACGGTGGAGTTTTTCAATTTGATCCTGGAGCTTGGCCTGAAGCCCGAAGAAAAGGCCGATCTCGTCGCGTTCATGCTGGCTTTGTGACCGAGGACTATTTTCCTCAATGCCATAATCGCCCGGGCGCCGGCTGCATCGCCGCGATATTGCTCTCGCGGCCAATGCAAACTTGGAGCGTTTCTTCGTTCGACTTCAAGTTGGGAACGAAGCTGCCCTCGTCGCCAACCGAGGTGGAGTAGCCCTTCTTCTTCAACACGGTTTTCAGGATATGGAAGACTTCCGCGCCCCAGCGGAGGTCTTCAGCGAAACTCGTGGTGCCATTGGGGGCAACTATGAATTCCTGCATGTCGGCTGAGTTGCCGGGGCGCCGCCGTTAGACGCCTGTGGAAGCGCCCGAAGGAACGGCGGCGCGGCCCATCAGGAACACGTCGGCTTCGACGGTGGGGTTGCCGCGGGAATCCAAACTTTCTCTGCCTATAACTTTGACGATGGCAGTCATTACTTATGATTCTTTCTTGGATTAGTGGCCCGCGCCGAGGGGTTTACGTGTCGCGTGCCAAGGGTATGGGGACTCTTCTATTTTGGCATACTGGGAACTGTTAACTGGAGATGATGGATTGCTGAAAAGCCTTACGATGAGCGGCGTTGGCCCTGCGCCCGAGATGAGCATCGAGTTCGCGCCGCGAGTGAATGCGCTGACGGGCGATAACGGGTTGGGGAAAAGTTTTTTGCTTGATATGGCGTGGCGGACACTGACGCAAACTTGGGCGCGCGGAGTGATGGCGATGCCGCGTAAGGACGCTAGTGAGCCGACGATTCGTTATCTAACGAACGCTAATTCAGAGATCATTGACTCCTTTTACCGTGGAGGCTACAGTTGGTTTCCCAGTTCGTCCGAACGTACGGGGAGCATTGTCATTTATGTAGGCGTGGACGGAAATTTCCTGATTTGGGATCCTGCCAGGTTGCACCCCGCTGGGAGGCGTGACGACGCGACGTTGGCATCGGAATTTGGGGGAATATTCGATCTGTCGCCGGCGCAGGTTTGGAAGGGAAAATCCGGTTTGGATGGGACCCGCTACTGCAATGGTTTGATTCACGATTGGGTTTCGTGGCAAAAAGGAATCGACCCAGCATTCACCGAACTCACGCGAGTGCTGGAAGCCCTGTCACCTTCGGCGGCGGAAAAACTCAGCCCGGGCCAGCCGACTCACTTAGATTTGCTGGATGAAACCGAGTACCCGACGATTCGAATGGCATACGGCGAGGATGTTCCACTGGTCCATGCATCGGCTGGGGTCCGTCGAATTGCGGCTCTTGCATATCTGTTGGTGTGGACCTGGAAGGGACACCTGCGGGCGAGCGGGCAACGTGGACAAGTGCCAGCGAGTGAAATTATTTTCCTCGTTGACGAGGTGGAATCGCATTTGCATCCTCAGTGGCAAAGACGGGTAGTACCGGCGCTGTTGAATGTGATGTCAGCCATGAAATTGGATTCGGAAGTCGCCGTCCAATTGATCCTCGCGACGCATTCGCCGCTGGTGCTAGCGTCGATGGAGTCGTTTTTTGACGAAGACAAGGACGCGCTGTTTCATTTGGATTTGCGGGATGGGGCGGCGGTGTTGGAAAAAGTCGAATGGGCGAAGCAAGGGGATGCGACGAATTGGCTGGTGTCGGAATCGTTTGGGTTGAAGCAGGCGCGCTCCTTGGAAGCGGAGACGGCAATTGAGGCGG
>SHUN01000176.1 GCA_009697495.1 Bryobacterales bacterium
AACCGCCATTCCCTGGCGCCGGTGCGCGCATCGGGAATCAGCGTTGCCACACGGTCTTCTGTATACAGCACTTCGCTGTAGCGCAGCAACTTGCTCACGTTCTCCGGCTGCGTGCGCAGTTCCGCTTCTGTCTGCCGTTGTAACAGGCTTAACCGCGCCGCCTCCGCCTTCGTTGGCGGCCGCAGCAGCACCAGCTCAAACAGCCGTTTCGCGGGATCCTGCGGGGATTCTTTCACCGCCTTCCCGGCAAGCCGCTGCGCCGCTTCCATAAATGCCGGATCGTTCAGCGAAGTCAGCGCCTGCAGCGGCGTATTCGTGCGAATGCGCCGGATTGTACAGGTTTCGCCGTTCGGCGCGTCGAAGTTCATCATGGAGGGGTAGGCGCTTGTCCGCCGCATGAATGTATACAACGCCCGCCGGTAGCGGTCCTCGCCCTTCGAAGTCGCCCAATTGTCGCCGTTATAGACGACCAGCCAAACGCCATCCGGCTGCCACGGCATCACCGGCGGGCCGAACTGTTTCCCGCTCAGCAGACCGGCCGCCGCCAACGCCTGGTCCCGCACCACTTCCGCATCCAGACGGAAACGCGCCCCGCGCGCGTATAACTTATTCGCCGGATCAAGCCGCAGTAACTCCGGAGTTACATCGGATGACTGTTTGTAAGTCGCGCTCATGACAATTCGCTTCAGCAGTTTCTTGACATCCCAGTCTTTCTGAAAGTCCAGCGCGAGCAGATCCAAAAGTTCGGCGTGTGTCGGTCCGATGCCCTGGGTGCCAAAGTCCTCCTCGGATTCCACCAGCCCGGTCCCGAAAAGCCGGCTCCAAAAACGGTTGACGGTCACTCGCGCGGTCAGCGGATTTTCGGGGCTCACCAGCCACTGGGCAAAGCCCAAGCGGTTCTTCGGCGCTTTTGCCGGTAGCGGATGAAACGCCGCCGGTACCCCGGCCTTCACCTCGTCGCCGGGAGTCAGATAGTTGCCGCGATCATAAATGCGCGTTTTTCGCTGTTTGTCTTCCGCCAGCTCTTTCATGACGAGCGTTGATGCCGACGATGTCAGCTTCAGCACGGGCCGGTCCGAAGGATGATCGTCATCGGCCGTTTGATTGAAGAAGGCGTAGATCTGGTAGAACTCCTTGTGCGTCAGCGGGTCGTACCTGTGCGTGTGGCACTGCGCGCAGCCCCAGGTTTGCCCCATCCACACTTGGCCCGTCGTCGCGATGCGGTCGCGGATGGCGATGTCGCGATACTCCTCGTCGTCGGTGCCGCCTTCGGTGTTGGTCATCGTGTTCCGATGAAATCCCGTGGCGATTAAATCGTCAATGGATGAATCCGGCGTCAGATCGGCGGCCAATTGCAGGATCGTAAATTTATCGAACGGCAAGTTATCGTTGAAGGCGCGGATCACCCAATCCCGGTAGGGCCAAATGGATCGTTTGTTGTCTTTTTCGTAGCCTTGGGTGTCGGCGTAGCGGGCCAGGTCCAGCCAGATTTTCGCCCAGCGTTCGCCGTACTGGGGATTTGCGAATAGAGAGTCGACGTATTTCTCAAAGTTCCCGTCCTTCAGATACGCGGCTAGGCCCGAGGCCTCTGGAGGAACTCCGGTCAGGTCCAATGCCGCGCGGCGGGCCAGCGTGGCGCGATCCGCCTCTTTCGAGGGCGTCAATCGATGTTCGGCGAGCTTGGCCTGAATGAAATAATCAATACTGTTCCCGGCTGGACGCTTCGGCTTCTCATACGCCCAGTGGTTCGTATAAACGGCCCCGCCGTCGATCCATTTCCGCAGCAGGCTAACTTCGGTGTCGGTTAACCGCGGCCCTGTTGGCGGCATGGGCCTGGTAGCGTGTGTAACCCGGGCGAGCAAACGGGAGTTCTCGCTATCGCCTGGAACGATCGCCCTCGCCTTCGTGGCGCCGTCAAACGTGTCCAGGCGCAGACCCGCCTGGCGTGCCTGCTCATCTGGGCCGTGGCAGGCCACGCACTTTTTCGCTAGCAGCGGCCGAATATCCCGCTGAAAATCCGGCGTTTGCGCAAATGCGCCTGCCGCGAGGCTGATGTGTAGGATCCACCGCATAGCTAGATCTTATCTCGCCGCGGGGTTTGTGGCCGCCGCGATCCGCTTTTGCGCTTGTGAAATGGCCCGAGGCCGACCGGGATGGGCGAGGTCATACGTGGATATGGACCGCACCCTGCGCCGAGCTAACCTAGCGGCTGAAGCGAAGCGTTTGCATCATCTGTTGGTATTCCGGCTCGGCCACGCGCCAGCGGGACTCAGGGGCGATAAAGACGCCGTAGAACATTCCGCGCGAGTGCATGACGGTAAGGACGAGGACATTTTCCCGCTCGCTGGGGCGCATGGAGGACGGCCCTTGCATTGGCGTAACGCGACCCACGTAGTTATCTATTCTTACGCCTTGCGGGCTGCCGGAAATTTTGAGATTGGGGTTGCCTTGGGTAATGCCTTTGAGGATTTCCTCCGTCGCGGCGTTGATATCGGTAGTTTGGGGCTGGACGAAACTGATCATGATCCCGTGGCCGATGTCTTCCTGGCCACTGCCGCCTTTCACAGCGCCGTCGGCGGCGATAATGGACGCCGAGACGCCGTCCTGGGCCGGGCGAACCGTCCAATCGCCGGGATAGGCGATGGCGTATATCGAGGTCTGATGGGCCTTGAAGCCATTCGGGACAGTGATGGAAACAGGCGGCCCCGGCGGCGCCTGCACTTGGCCTTGGGCGGGCTTCTTGCCCAGCGCGGGGAGGGTTTTGATAATCGCCCGAGCCTTTACGAGTTCGGGAGTGAGCGCCGCGGCCTCGTAGGGTTTTTGGGGATAGAACTTCATGTCCCCCTGAATGTTTTGTATACGATTGCCGGGGTTGGGATGGCTGGCGAAGAACTCCTGCATCCTGCCGCTTCTGCCGCCATCGGCTTCCAGCTTTTCAAAAAAGCGGGCGAGTTCGACCGGGTTGTATCCGGCCTTGTGGGCCAGCCGGGCGCCGAAGAGATCGGCGTCGTTTTCGGCGGTGCGCGAGAATTTCAACAGGACCGAGTTGGCACCGAGACCGATTCCCATCTGGGCGAGTTGACCCATCATGCCGCCACGTTCAAAGAGGCCGGCGGCGATCATGGCGGGGATCTGAATCAGATTGGCCTTGGAGGCCTGATTGGTGCCATGGCGGAGCATCACGTGGCCCATTTCATGGCCGAGTACGCCCGCGATTTGCGCTTCGCTGTCGGCGGCGGCAATGAGGCCTGTGTGGACGTACATTGGTCCGCCGGGAAGGGCGAACGCATTGATGGACGGGTCATTGACAACCTTGAACGTGAATGGGAATTTTTCGCCCTCGATGCCATTCACCAGGCGCTGGCCGATGCGGTTCACGTACGCATGAGCGTGGGATCGCTGACAACATGGACCTGCCGTTCGAGCTCTCTGGCGTATTCATGGCCCATCTTGACGTCGTCGGCAGGCTTGAAAAGATTCCAACCCGGCTTGAGCACGCGCTGTTTTTCGGCGGCGAAAAGAAAACCGGCGGTGAGAAGGATTTGCGGCAGGACGCGACGAATTTGCATGAAAACTTGTCTCCTTATTCCCACTCATTATTTTACACGGACGGGCGGTTTCCGGCCTCGCTTGGAGTTCCGCTTATAATGGTTGGATGTTGACGCCTACAGAAAAAATCTGGTGTAACGGTGAATTTATCCGTTGGGACGAAGCCAAGATACATGTGCTCTCCCATGTTGTAAGCTACGGCAGCGCGGTGTTTGAAGGCATCCGTTGCTATTCCACTCCGAATGGGCCCCGGCTGTTCCGTGTAAACGAACACTATCGGCGGCTGCTGGATTCCGCGAAGATTTACCGCATGGACGGAATCCCGTACGCAATCGCCGATATGACGAAGGCGACCATTGAGCTGATCCGCGTCAACCAGCTTGATGCTTGCTACGTGCGGCCGATTTTGCTCCGCGGTTATAACGATGTCGGAGTGCTGGGAATTAACAATCCGCTGGATCTCTACATAGCCTGTTGGAAGTGGGGCCAATATCTGGGCGAAGAGGCCCTGGCACAAGGCGTGGACGTCTGCATCTCGTCCTGGAACCGCATCGCGCCGAATACCTTGCCCGCGTTGGCAAAGTCCGCGGCAAATTACATGAACTCGCAGTTGATCCGGATGGAAGCGCACTTCAATGGCTATGTCGAAGGCATTGCGCTGGATACGAACGGCTACGTTTCCGAAGGCTCGGGCGAAAACATCTTCGTTGTCCGGGATGGCAAGATCGTCACGCCGCCGTTGGGGAATTCGGCCTTGCCGGGGATCACCCGCGATTCCATTCTCAAATTGGCGAAAAAGCTGGGAATCGAAATTACCGAATCGATGATCCCGCGCGAGATGTTGTACATCGCCGATGAGGTGTTCTTCACCGGGACGGCCGCGGAAGTGACGCCCATTCGCTCGATCGACAAAATCAAGATCGGTTCCGGCGAGCGCGGGCCTGTGACGGAGTTGCTGCAGACGGCCTTCTTCGGCATCATCAACGGGACTGAGCCCGATACCGAAGGCTGGCTGACATCCGTTTAGGGTCAGTTCCGAGTCGCCCTCTGTGGGCGACGCCTCCACTTTTGTGCCAGGGTTTTGAATCCGTGGCGCGAAAGTGGGGACGCCGATTTCAGGAAGCGCCCCGGAACCTGCATGCCGCGACGTGGGGCGAATCACGCCGTGACAAATTCTTGTCACTACAAAACCGTGAAAACGAAAACCGCGGGAAGAGCGCTCCGGCCACCTCCCCCGAGATCAGCCTCGTGCGCCACATCCCGCGGAATCTGTAAACAGTTGTACCAGTTTCCGGCTCCGGATACCAGCGGAAAAGAGCGGTCCTCCACAACCTTTTTTCTCGTTTCGTTTGTTAGAGTTAGAAAGATCAATCTGTGGGGAAGCTGTGGATAAAACAAGATGACAAAAAAATGTTTCGGCCATGATGTCCTGCGCGGCGGCAATATTTTGCTCGAATTCCGCTCCCTGATTCAGTTGGCTGACGACCTGGTGGAACCAGCCGCCGGACTGCCGCATTTGGCGGCGGGGTTCATCGATCTGCAAGTCAACGGGTTCGCCGGCGTGGATTATAATTCGCCGGATACGCCGCACGCCGAGATTGGGAGATCGCTGCGCGCGCAGTTTGCGACGGGGACAACGCGGCTATTGCCGACAGTGATAACGGGAAGCGCCCCCGGAATGTTAGGGTCCTTGCGGAACCTTTACGCGGCCAAGCGAGCGCTGGCGGAAGGCGTGGCGATAGAGGGATTCCACGTGGAGGGGCCGCACATTTCCCCGGAGGAAGGCCCGCGGGGCGCGCATCCGCGGCAGCATGTCAGGCCGCCGGATGTGGACGAGTACCGGCGTTGGCAGGAAGCGACGGACGGACTGGTAAAGCTGGTCACGATCGCGCCGGAATGGCCCGAGGCGCCGGCGTATATCGAAGCGCTGGTTCGGGACGGCGTCACAGTCGCGATTGGGCACACGGCGGCGCAGGGATCGGATATTCAAGCCGCTGTGAGCGCCGGGGCGACGTTATCAACACACTTGGGGAACGGCGCGCACGGGGTGATGCCGCGCCATCCGAACTACTTGTGGGAACAACTGGCGGAAGACCGCTTGAATGCCGATTTCATTGTCGACGGCATTCACATTGGCGCCGCCTTCTTAAAAGTGGCGCTGCGGGCGAAGGGGATAGAGCGGTCGATTCTGGTGACGGACGCCAGTTCTCCGGCCGGGGCGACGCCGGGGCGGTATATGTTGGGCGATCAGGCGGTGGATCTGACGGAGGATGACCGCGTTGTGCTGGCCGGACATACGCGATTGGCGGGATCGGCGTTGAAAATGCACCGGGGCGTCGAGAATTTGATGCGAATTGCGGGGCTTACGTTGGCGGAAGCGTTGACGATGGCGACGCGGAATCCGGCGCGGGTTGGGCGTATTGCGGGGCGTCAGCGGGGACTGGCGGCGGGGGACCGTGCGGACTTTGTGGTGTTTGATTTTGACGCGCCGGCGAAGTCGGTGACGATCCGGGAGACGTGGATTGGCGGAGAGTGTTTTTTTCGGGGGTAATCGCGTTCAATCAGGCGCCGGCCGCCCATGACTGATAGAGTCCCTCGATTTGCGCCGGCTCGCAGGGACCTTCGTGAATGACTACCCGGTAACGAAGCGTCAGCGATTTCCCGGCGGGGAGGATGTATGACCCGTCCGGACCCTTGTTCTTACTGAAGCTTTTGCTGGCGAATGGGTTGGCGGCGCAGAGGCTATAACCGCGAGCGTGCCATTGGGTAGGGTGGCGGAGGTTTCCCGGATGATCAAAAATGGCGACGCCGGTGGGCGTGCCGTCGATCACCGCGGAATA
>SHUN01000177.1 GCA_009697495.1 Bryobacterales bacterium
AGTATGTTTAAGCGCATCATCTGGATTGTTTTGGACAGCGTGGGGATTGGGGAGATGCCGGACGCGGCGGCGTATGGGGACGCGGGGAGTGACACGCTGGGGAATATTGCCCGGGCGCGAGCGTTGCGGCTGCCTAATTTTTCACGGCTGGGATTGGCGAATATTCGGCCGTTGACGGGGCTGCCAGCGGAGGCTGCGCCGATGGGGGCGTTTGGGAAATGCGCGTTGGCGTCACCGGGAAAGGATACGACAACGGGGCATTGGGAGATGGTTGGCATTCATTTGGAGAAGCCGTTTCCGTTGTTTCCGAACGGGTTTCCGCGCGAGGTATTGTCGGTTTTTGAGGACCGGATCGGGCGGTCGACGATTGGGAATAAAGCCGCGTCGGGGACGGACATTCTTCAGGAACTGGGCGAGGAGCATGTGCGGACGGGGTCGCCGATTGTTTATACGTCGGCGGACAGCGTGTTTCAGATTGCGGCGCATGAGGACGTGATTCCGCTGTGGGAGCTTTACAAGATTTGCGAAACGGCGCGGGAGATTTTACGGGGTCCGTATGAAGTGGGGCGAGTGATCGCGCGGCCGTTTACGGGGGAGCCGGGGGCGTTCACGCGGACATCGAACCGCCATGATTACGCGGTGCCGCCGCCGGCGGGAATGCTGCTGGACCAGTTAGCTTCGCGCCACGTGGCGGTGCATAGCGTGGGGAAAATATTCGATGTGTTTTTGGGGCGGGGCGTGTCGGTTTACGACAGGACGAAGACGAATGCCGAGGGGATGCAAGTGACGCTGGAGGCGATGGATGTGACGCCAGCGGGGCTTATTTTCGTCAATCTGGTGGATTTCGATATGCTGTACGGGCATCGGAACGATGTCGAAGGGTATGCGCGGGCGTTGGAAGAAGCGGATGCCTGGGTGCCATCGTTGCTGGCTGCGATGGATCGCGACGATCTGGTTATTTTTTGCGCCGATCATGGGTGCGACCCGACGACTGCATCGACGGATCACAGCAGGGAATACACGCCGTTGTTGGCGTATTCGCCGTCGTGTAAGGGCGGGGTAAATTTGGGCACTCGCGCCACGTTGAGCGATATCGGACAAACGGTGGCTGAAAATTTCGGCGCCGTGATTACTAAGGGAACGAGTTTTTTAAGGGAATTATGAGAACACCGCTAATGGCCGGCAATTGGAAGATGTACAAGACACCGGCGGAGACGAAAGCATTTTTTGACGCTTTTCTGCCGCTGGTGGCGGAATCGAAGCACTGTGAAGTGGCGATCTGCCCGCCGTTTGTGAACATTCACGCGGCGGTGTGGGAGGCGCGGGGGACGCGGGTTGGCGTGGGCGCGCAGAACCTGTATTGGAAGAATGAAGGCGCGTTTACGGGGGAGATTTCGGGACCGATGATTAAGGCCTCCGGGGCTGAGTGGGTGATCATCGGCCACAGCGAGCGGCGGCAATTTTTCGGAGAGACCGACGCGACGGTTTTGGAACGGACGAAGGCGGCGCTGGCTTGCGGGCTGCGGCCGATTGTGTGCGTTGGGGAGCGCTTGGAAGAGCGGGAAGCGGGACGGACGGAGGCGGTGCTGGCGGAGCAGTTCGCGGGCGGGATTGCGCCGTTGGATGCCGCGTCATTCGCCAAAATTGTGATTGCGTATGAGCCTGTTTGGGCGATTGGGACGGGGAAGACGGCGACGCCGGATATGGCGGCGGATGCGCACCGTGCGTTGCGAGCTTTGGTGATTGCGAAGTACGGCGCAGAGGCCGGGGCGGCGGTGCGGATTCTTTATGGCGGCAGCGTGAAGCCCGATAATGTGAAGGGTCTAATGGCGCAGCCGGAGATTGACGGGGCGCTGGTGGGCGGGGCGAGTTTGGACGCTGGGTCGTTTGCTTCGATTGTGAATTTCTAAGAGTGGTACTACTGGTTGGCGCGCGCGGTCCGGCTAGAGAAAACGAGCGTAACCGCGTCCGCCTCCAGTTCAACTTTCAACTGGTCCTTGTCGGCGGTCGTATACCACACGGTTTCGACCAACTTGGAATCTCGAATCCCGGTGCTACGCATCCTCGGTTCGCCGCAGCGGGAAAACAGATCCTTGCGGCTCAATCCGACCGTCACCATGGAAGCATCGATCGGCGGGGGCACGTAGGGCTTGCTCGCGGCACCCTTCGCGCCAGTTGCCGCGCCGACGCTTTCTCCAGTAAGAACCGCAGACTCGACGGCAGCCTGCCCGAAAGCAGCCACACGGCACGTTAAGAAAACCACAAGAAATACTTCGTGCGATTACTCCAGCAGTCAAGACGTCTCAACCGGATCGTATCACTCGCTCCATTACTTAGCGTGCGTGAAAACGGCAACCTACTTCGTCCGATGGATGGCGCTGATGTAACGACTGAGACGATCAAATGACTTATGCGACGGGTCCCTGACAACACCCGTGTTTCCGCGAGGACAGTGTCGACCGGCCGACCTTCGATGATGCCGCGGGACCAAGGGCAGTGCCGGCTCATGGCTGATCGCATCCTCTTCCGGCAAAAAGCGGCGCGGGGCTTCTGGATGCGTCGTTCCGTACCGATGCCGGATCGAATACAATCGAGAGCGGACAGGGGATTCATATGACCACCAGACGAAGCATTTTAGCCACTCTCATCGGGGGGGCGATTCTAGCCGCCGCCGCCGCGGAGAAGCACCTACTCTATGCCGCCACTCCGGGGATCCGCAATTACGTGGAGTACGGCGGCGTCGGCGTGATTGTCTTCGACATCGACAACGGGCACCGGTTCGTGAAGCGTATTCCGACTTGGGACGTGCCGGAAGGCAAGCAACCGGAAAACGTCAAGGGCATCGAAGCCAGCGCGCGGACGGGGAAGCTATACGTCAGCACCATCAAGCGGCTGGCCTGCATCGATCTGAAGACCGAGAAGATGGAATGGGATAAGGAACTTCCCGGCGGATGCGACCGCATGGCGCTTTCGCCCGACGGCAAGATTATCTACGCTCCGTCATTTGAAGGGCCGCACTGGAATGTGGTCAATGCGATGACGGGGGCGATCATCACAACCATCGTCAACAACGCGGCGGCCCACAACACGGTTTATTCGCCGGATGGGAAAGAAGTCTATATGGCCGGTTTGAAATCTCCGAACCTGTCGATTGCCGACACGAAGACGCATAAGGTGGTGAAGACCGTGGGCCCGTTCAGCCAGTCCATCCGGCCGTTTACGATCAACGGCAGCCAGACGCTTTGTTTCGTGAATGTGAATAGTTTGCTGGGGTTCGAGGTTGGGGACATGCGAACGGGTAAGATGCTTCATCGGGTGGAGGTTCAGGGGTACAAGATGGGGCCCGTCAAGCGCCACGGCTGTCCCAGCCACGGCATTGCGTTGACGCCGGACGAGAAGGAACTCTGGATTGCGGATGGGGCCAATAGCATGTTGCACATCTTCGATGCGACCGTGATGCCGCCGAAACAGATTACTAGTTTGAAGGTGCGCGACCAGCCAGGGTGGATCACCTTCAGCATTGACGGACGGCTGACGTATTCCTCCACGGGCGAAGTATTCGACACGAGTAGCAAGAAGTTGATCGCAAGTTTGGAAGATGAAAAGGGCCGGCAGGTGGGAAGCGAAAAAGTATTGGAAATCGTGTTTAAGGACGGGAAGGCGGTTCGCGCCGGGGACCAGTTCGGGATTGGCGCGAAACGGTAGAGGAGGCCGCAGTGGCGTTCTGTGCGCCGCGACGCCTCATTGAGCAGCCGGATTTCGGGCAGACGTTCGCCTGGCCGGATCGCTGTTTGAGACGCGCCGAACAAGCGCCGGCGGCGGACCCTGCGCCAACTCCAAATTCAGACCCGTCGCAGATTAGCTTATTGAAAGCCAAAAATGGTCTCGACAATGGGGTCCACTTTAGCCTGCCGAGTGACATCCTTGGTCAAACGGGAAGGCCCCTCACAGTCGCTGGCCAATCCACTGCGCAGTGGGAGGAGCGGTGACATTGAATTGGAGGATTCGCCGATCAACCGGCGCCATCGTCTGTCAGCGATTGGGCTGGCTGGATTGGCGGGCTACACTGTGGCTCAGCGAACGCGGGAACTTGGAGCTCGTCCGGGCTATTCTTGATGCGATGTGCCGTCCGATTGCGTCTGGGTTTGTTTGCGGGGCGGTGGGTGGCGAGGGCGTCGCCAGGATTTTTCTCAGCGGGTTGCCGGGCGAAGCTTGGACTGCGCCCAGTCCCGTGCAGTAAATCGAAATGAACTCGCCGCGACGCGCCGCTCGCGAGCCCGCAAATTCTCTCTCGTGTTCCACGATCGTCGCCGAATTCGCAATCAACACCGCACCTCGCCCCAAAGGGATGACCGCAAAAATCCGGGGCCCGGCATCGGTGATCGAAAACCGTACTGTGTTGCTGGTGACGCCGTAGACCGTCGCGTTCGCGGTGGCGGCTGGCGGGGCGCGATGATCCCATTCATCCGAAAAACCACGGCATTCAGATTCGTGCCAAAGTTCCGCCCAAACGCGGAAGCGATTGAGCCGCGTGCAAGCGGTGTAGCCGTAAAGGTCGGGCCGTTGCCGATTCCGTTCTCATTGAGAATAACCGTTTGCGCGAAAGCTCCGGCGTGGAGCGGCAGTGCGCTCAGAACGATCCGAGGCATGGCAGTAGTCTTGCCTTTCAATCGAACCGTTGCGCGGCGTCCGTACCCTCTTGGAAGCCGCCTCACTGGGCGGCTACGATTTAGCGCGCCAACCGTGGTGGGCTCAAACGGAGACGCGAAGGGCTTCGAAAGACTACGCCGACGCGGAGGACGATGCCGTCAAGCAACTGGCACCCAAATGAGAAGAGGAAAACAGTTTGGCTCCCCAAGGCGTACACACGGCGTTTCGGCGGAATTTAACGGGGCACAGAGAACGGCTACCGACGTCATTGGAGCAGCGGGGACCAAATTCGGAAAGTGTTCGATTCGTGTAGATTTCCTCGCTCGTGTCAGGGGTGCGCGCTCCCGCCGGCGGACCCGAAAGCTAACTTTTTTATTTTGAGGGTGGGGACTTTTCGACCGGAGCTTTGGGGATTTTTCGATCGGAGTTGACACTTTCCGCTCCCGGACCGACCGGGTGGCGATTCCGGTCCAAGCCGAACAGGATTCCGGGGTGAAAGCGAACAGCATTCCGGGCTGAAGGCGAACAGGATTCCGGAGGGAAGCCGAACATCGATTCCGGTCTGAAGCCGAACAGTTTTCGACCGATCCCGGAATCGTGTTCGACATGAGCCCGGAATAGAAGATTTGGCGAAGTGCGCTGGACATCACTCGGTAAGCGACCCTCTCGAAGAGAGGGAGGGCCCGCTTGCCGGCCAGGAGAACGTCCATGCGAAAGATCAAAGAAGTCCTGCGACTTCGATATGAATTAGACCTCGATCAGCGCCAGATCGCCCGAAGCTGTTCGATTTCGGTCAGCACCGTCCACGAGTACCTGAAACGAGCCGAAACCGCCGGCGTCAGCTGGCCCATCCCCACAGAATGGAACGATACGCAATTGCAGGCGGCACTCTTCCCGGCAACCGCCACCCCGATTCGGCCGTGCAAAGACACGCTCGATTTCGAGGAGATCCAACGGCAGCTCCGCAGCAACCGGCACGTCACGCTGCAATTGCTTTGGGAGGAGTACCGGGCTGCGAACCCTAACGGCTACCGCTACAGCCGCTACTGCGAGCTGTTCCAGCGCTGGCGCAAGACGCAAAGCGTGGTGATGCGCCAGCAACACACGCCAGGCGAGAAGGCGTTCATCGACTGGGCCGGCGCCACGATCCCCATCCATGACCGCCACTCCGGCGCCGTCCGCCAGGCGTCACTATTCGTGGCCGTCCTCGGCGCCAGTTCCTACACCTACGCCGAAGTCACGCGTGACCAGCAGATGGAATCCTGGATCCGTGCCCACGAACATGCCTTCGCCTTCTGGGGCGGCGTGCCATCGCTGACCGTGCCAGACAACACCAAGACCGGCGTCAGCAAGGCCTGCCGCTACGATCCGGACATCAACCCGACCTACCAGAACTTTGCCGTCCATTACGGCTTCGGCGTGGTGCCCGCGCGGCCCTACCGGCCCCGCGACAAGGCGAAGGTGGAAAGCGGCGTTCAGATCGCCCAGCGCTGGATCGTCGCCGTACTGCGGCACCGCCGTTTCTATTCGGAAGCGGAGGCCAATGAAGCCGTCGGCGAGTTACTCGCCAGGATCAACGAAAGGCCGTTCCGTAAGCGCGACGGCAGTCGCGCCTCCCGGTTCGCCGAGCTCGATAAACCGGCTCTGAAACCGTTGCCGGGGGAACCATTCGATCTGAGCGATTGGGCGCAAGCCCGCGTGAATATCGACTATCACATCGCCTTCGACGG
>SHUN01000178.1 GCA_009697495.1 Bryobacterales bacterium
CGGCGACGATGCCGCCGGCGTAATCGGAATACAGCCGCCATTGGCGGAATCGCGAAACGTCCAGCGCCCGTCGCGGCGCGGGCCCCAGCCATTGCTCCCAGTCAAGCTTGCCCTCCAACGGCGCGCCCGGCCCGCCGGCGACCTGCGTATTCAACCACCAGCCGCGGACCATGCGCACATTGCCCAACGTACCGGCGGCTACCAACTCTCGCCCCTGCTTATACAGATCATAAGAACGGCGCTGCATTCCCACCTGCACAATTTGCTTCGATGCCCGTTCTGCCGCCACCAGTTCCACACCCTGTTCCGGCGTCTGGCAGAGCGGCTTTTCGACGTACACATCCTTGCCGGCGGCAAGCGCGTCCAGCACCATTCGATGATGCCAATGCTCGGGAGTGGCGATTAACACGGTGTCAATCGAGCGGTCCGCCAACAAGTCCTGATACCGCCTCACCGCACGCGCCGGCTCGGTCTGCGCTTTGCGCGCAACGCCGAGCGCGCGTTCCAGATTCGGCTCGTAGACGTCGCAAATGGCGCCCACTCGCAGTCCCATGTCCTTCTGAAACTCCGTCATCACGTACGTGCCGCGCCCGCCCGCGCCAATCACGCCCAACGTCACACGCCCTTCAGCGGCGAAGGCCACGCCCGCCGCGCCCATCCAGAAAGTTCGTCGATGCATACTCTGGCCAAGGTATCGCATTTTGCGTTACGGTTAATAGAAGCAATGAAAGCGCTACTACTCAAGGAATACATGAAGCTTGAGGTGACCGAGGTTCCTGAACCGGAACTCGGCCCTGAAGATCTTCTCGTTCGCGTCCGCGCCTGCGGAATCTGCGGCAGTGATATACACGGCATCGATGGCTCTACAGGCCGCCGCATTCCGCCACTCGTGATGGGCCATGAAGCCGCCGGCGTCGTCGCCAAAGTTGGCAGCGCGGTCACCGCGTGGAAGATCAACGACCGCATCACGTTTGACTCCATGATCTCCTGCGGCAAGTGCTCCTTCTGCCGTTCGGGCCACATGAATCTGTGCGATAACCGGATGGTCCTGGGCGTCTCCTGCGGGGACTATCGCCGCCATGGCGCCTTTGCGGAATACGTCGCTGTTCCCCAGCACATCTGCTACATGCTGCCGGATGAACTGCCGTTCGAACACGCCGCGCTGATTGAGGCCGTTTCGGTGGCCGTGCACGCCGTAGAAGTGACGCCTGTTCGTTTGGGCGATACCGCTGTCGTTGTTGGCGCCGGGATGATCGGCGTGCTGACCGTGCAAGCGGCCAGGAACGCCGGGTGTACAACGGTCTATGCCGTCGATCTCGACGACGCCAAACTCGAAATGGCGGTCAAGCTCGGTGCCGCCGAGGGCTTCAATCCGAAGCACTGCGATCCCGTCGCGGAAATTCTCAAACGCACGAACGGCAAGGGTGCCGATATTGTCCTCGAAGCCGTTGGCGCGACTGATCCCATAAAGACCGCGATCGCCTGCGTCCGCAAGGGCGGCACGGTGACTCTGATTGGAAATATCACGCCGAAGATCGAGCTGAATCTGCAATCTGTCGTGACCCGCGAAATTCGATTGCAGGGTACTTGCGGATCCAACGGCGAATATCCGGCGTGTATTGATTTGCTTGTGAAAGGCCTCATCAAAGTTGATTCCATCATCAGCGAACGTGTTTCGCTGGAAGACGCGCCGCGCGCCTTTGAACGGCTCTACAATCATGAGCCGAATTTGATGAAGGTGATCGTAAACCCATGAGCAACCCGACTCCTTATTTCAATCTGACCGGCCAAGTGGCTGTGGTCACAGGGGCCTCGCGCGGGCTGGGCCAATACTTCGGCCGGGCGCTGGCCAAATCCGGCGCCGATCTGGTCATCACCAGCCGCCGCAAGGACGACTGCGCCGAGTTCGTGAAGGAAATAGAGTCCCTCGGTCGCAGAGCGATTCCGGTGGAACTCGACGTCCGCAATTTTGACAGTATCGTGAAGTTCGCCGATGAGGCCGAAGCGGCGTTTGGGAAGATTGACATCCTGGTCAACAACGCCGGATGCAACGTGCGCAAGCCCGCCGTGGACATCAGTTGGGACGAGTACAATCTGGTGCTGGAAACGAATCTCCGCGGAACGTTTTTCGTCGCGCAGCAGATCGCGAAAAAGATGATCCCGCGCGAGTATGGCCGCATTGTGAATATCGGGTCGGTGACCTGTGTGTTCGGTTACGCCGGCATCGCGCCGTACTGCGCCAGCCGAGGCGGGGTTAAGCAGCTCACCATGGCGCTGGCCGATGAGTGGGGCCAGTTTGGCATCACTGTGAATTGCCTGGCGCCTGGGTGGTTCCGCACGGAGCAGAATAAGGTGCTCTACGACAACCAGGAGTGGCTGGAATATTTGAAGGATCGCATTCCGGTGAAGCGGCCGGGCCAGCCGAACGATCTGGATGGCGCGGTGGTGTTTTTGGCGTCGGAAGAGAGCCGTTACGTTTCGGGGCAGACGCTGCTGGTTGACGGCGGGATTTCCACTGGGGCTACGCGGGCTTCGGTGCAGACGAAGTAGCGTGCCATCTGGAGGCCTGCCAAGCCAGGCCTCAAAACTCCGGCAGAAAACTCGTGGCACTCAGTGTCAGGCACCTATTCTCGTTGCCCTAATTTGGCTAGAATTGAATGATGATCGACTGGTCGCAATGCCCCGCAGTGGAGAGCATCCCCGGCAAAGTGAGCGGTGCCTGGGTGTTAAAGGGAACACGCACGCCGGTGAGGGTGCTTTTCGAGAACCTCGAAGCGGGGATGAGCATAGAGGAAGTGATGGAACAATTCCCTGTGAACCGCAAGGAGATCGACAGCCTGATGGCGTTTGTGGCGCGGTCGCTGGAGAAGTCTCCGAGTTACCGGTAATTGAGGTCTGGGATGCGGATTCTCTTCGACAACGGCACACCGAGGGGCCTCGCCCGATTTCTGGGCGGGCATACCGTGGTTGAAGCTCGCGCCCGAGGGCGGGAGGATCTGGAAAACGGAGATCTGATTGCGGCAGCCGAGGCCGCCGGCTTTGAACTGCTGGTGACTACGGACAAAAACATGCAGTACCAGCAAGACCTCACGGGGCGCAAACTGGCGATTGTTGTACTCGAGCATTCGCAATGGCCGATGGTAAAGATGGTTGCCGACAGCGTAGCGGCCGCGGTTGACGCGGCGATTCCTGGCAGCTACTTCGAGGTGGAAGTGCCGTTTCAGGATTAGCTTTCCGTTGACAGGTTCGCCCTCAAAACTCCAGCCGTAATCCCAACTGATGCACCCGAGCGCCACGAGCCGTACTCATTGTCCCTCCCGCGAGCACGTCCACCTGCGTCAGCGGCAAATTAAAATTCGTCCGGTTGGAAAAATTGAAAGTCTCCCATCTGTGAATGCAGGCGGCGATAGAGTTGAAACCCATCCTGGCGAGCCTCCAGCGCGTAGCGGCCCGGTGCCGGGTTCGTTTCGAGGTTCGTCAACTTCACGCGGACCGCCGGGACGACGCCCCCGGCCGACGCCCCCGGCCGACGCCTGCGCGAGCAGTGTCAGGCCGCCGCGCTAAAATGGACTAGCGTGCGCATCACCATCTCCAAAGAAAACTATCTCAAGGCCATCGCCGAAGCGGAAGCCGAAGGGGAGTTTGTCATTGCCGCCACCCTCGCCCGCTGGCTCGACGTGTCGCCGCCGGCTGTCACCATGGCCACCAGGCGTCTTCGCCGCGACGGCCTGATTGAAGTCGCCCGCGACGGACGCGTCACCCTCACCGGTTCCGGCCGTGAAATCGCCGAACGGCTTATCCGCCGCCACTATCTCATTGAACGCATGCTCACCGAAGTCTTCGAAATGGAGTGGTACAAAGTCCACGACGAAGCCGAGCAAATGGAGCACGCCGTCTCCGCCGACTTCGAAGCCAAACTCGCCGAAAAACTTGGCGACGAAAAAAACTGTCCCCACGGGTTCGCCCTGGGGCTGGAATCGAAAGCAGACCGCAACCGCCGCGGCCTCATCGCTCTCCACGAACTCCCCGCGTCGCGCCTAGCCACCGTCGTCAGCGTTTTCGAACGCGACCGCGGGCTGCTCGAATATCTCGACGGCCTTGGCATTGAACCCGGCGCCGTGGTTGAGATGATCACACGCAACGCCGACCAAACGCTGACGTTACTCGTCAACGGGCGTCACATTCCGCTAGGAAACGCCGCCGCCGAAAAAGTGTGGGTTAGCGCTTTGCCGTCGCTGGAGCCGTCTTAACAACAGCCGCGGCCTTCGCCGGTCCGCCTTTGAGTAGCAACTCGACATGCTTGGCGATCTCGGCCTGCTCCGCCGCGGGGCCAGCATTCGGATTATCCGGCATGATTCCGCCGATGAAGCGCTCCTTCATCACACCGTTGCGGTCGATGAACGCGAACGTCGGCACATAAAACGGCTTCATCACCGACAAGCTAAAGAACCGGTACGCTTCCTGATTCCCAACCGAACCCATCGGATAGGTGGCGCCGTACTTCTTGCGGAACTCCGGAAACTCCTTCCGCTGCTTCTCGTCCGTCGTCACGGCCAACACCTGCACGCCCTTCGCGCTATATGCCCGGAGTATTTTTTCCACCGACTCGGCCGATTTCTGACAATGCGGACACACCGTTGAGAAGAAAACCAATACCACCGGCTTGCCCTTGAACTGGCTCAGTTTTACTGCCCGGCCGTCCTCCATCTTGATGTCCAGCTCCGGCGCCAGCTGATTCACATCCTCAGCCAACACGAACCCGGCAGTCAGCAACAATAACGCGCTTAGTAATCTCATGCTATGGCACCTGTATGAATAGACTCGAAATAGGCGATCGTGGGTTTCAACCCTTCTTCCAGCGGAACCACGGGCTCCCAACCCAACACCCGCTTCGCCTTGGAAATATCCGGCCGCCGGCGCTTCGGATCATCCTCCGGCAATGGCTCAAACACAATCCTCGATGACGATCCTGTCAGCTTCAGAATCACCTCAGCGAATTCTAACATCGTTCGTTCAATCGGGTTCCCTACGTTCACCGGCATTGGCTCGTCCGATTGCGATAACAACAGTAAGCCCCGCGCCAAATCGCTGACGTAACAAAAACTCCGCGTCTGCGTCCCGTCCCCGTAAACCGTGATCGGCTTCCCCTGCAAGGCCTGATCCAGAAACTGCGGCACCACGCGCCCATCGTCCAGCTTCATGCGCGGCCCATAGGTGTTAAAGATCCGCGCGATATTCGTCCGCAGTCCATACTTGCGGTGATATGCCATGGTAATCGCTTCAGCAAATCGCTTGCTCTCGTCGTAACAGGATCGCGGCCCCACAGGGTTCACGTTGCCCCAATACGTCTCCACTTGCGGATGTTCCAACGGATCGCCATAACATTCCGATGTCGACGTCACCAGATACCGTGCGTCATTCGCCCGAGCCAATTCCAATAAATTCCGGCTCCCAATCGACCCCACGTCGAGCGTCTCAATCGGATATTCCAAATAATCCTTCGGGCTCGCCGGCGACGCCGCGTGGATCACACAGTCCACCGTCCCTAAATCCGGTAACGGCTGGCAAACATCCGCCTCCAGGAACTCAAAGTTCGCATTCCCTGCTAAATGGGCAATGTTTCGAGCATTGCCCGTCAGAAAATTATCCAGCCCAACCACCTGATGTCCCTGACTGAGTATCAGGTCACATAAATGCGACGGCACGAAGCCCGCCGCTCCCGAAACGAGAAAGCGCAAAAACGATCCTCCAATTCCATAGTGTAGCGTGGTAGGGATGGAACGTCTGCATTCTCTGGAATCCCTGGTCTTTCTTGCTCTGTTTACGGGGGCGCTCGTTGTCTTTTCAAAACGCGTCAGCCGCGTCGCGACGCTCATTCGGGCCGCTCGTAAAGATCCCGGCTTTTCCCTCGCCCCGCTGGCGCCGCGCATCAAAGAATTCGTCTGGGAAGTGCTTTGCCAAGCGAAAGTGATTAAGGAGCGCCCTCTCGCCGGCATCGCCCACGCCTTCCTCTTCTGGGGCTTCTGCGCTTTCGGCCTGGTGTCGTTGAACCACTTCGCCATTGGCATTGGGTTCCCGCTCTTCGATTTCCACAATGTTTACGGCCTTCTCGCAGCCGCGTTCGCTGTCGCCGTGGCTGTGTCGATCATCGGCCTCGCCATCCGCCGCCTCATCGTCCAGCCCAAATGGCTCGGCAAGGTCAGCTACGAAAGCGGCTTTATCGCGCTGCTGATACTCACGCTGATGGTCACGTACTTGTACGATTTCGTCCTGCAACCGGCCGGCCTGGCTTTTCACATAGTCTGGTGGCTTCACACCGCCGCGCTGCTCATTTTTCTACCCCTCATCCCTCACACAAAGCATCTCCATC
>SHUN01000179.1 GCA_009697495.1 Bryobacterales bacterium
GGTTGGCCGTGTGCTGCCAGAGTTGGGTGTAGGTGCCCGAGGCGAAGCCTTGTTTGACAGCGACGGCGTCGAGGCGCTTGACGAGTCCGCCCCAGCCGCCGACGTCCTGCAGGCCCGCAATGACGAGCGGCAGGAAGCCGGCGACGATAAGGAAGAACTGCAGGACCTCGTTGTAAATGGCGGAAGTGAGGCCGCCGAAGAAGACGTAGACGAGGACGATGGCCGCGGCGGCCAGCACCGAGGCGTCGAAGTCCCATCCAAGCAGCGCGCTAAGCAGCAGGCCGAGTGCGTAGAGCGAGACGCCGGAACTGAAAATGGTCATGGCCGCGAAGGAGAGCGCGTTCAGCCCGCGTGTCTTTTCGTCGAAGCGCAGGCGGAGATATTCGGGGACGCTGCGGGCTTTCGATCCGTAATAAAACGGCATCATAAAGACGCCCACGAACAGCATCGCGGGCACTGCGCCGACCCAGTAAAAATGGGCCGTCATGATGCCGTATTTGGCTCCGCTGGCCGCCATGCCCATCACTTCCTGCGCCCCCAGATTGGCCGATAGAAACGCCAGGCCGGCGATCCAGGCGGGGATGCCGTGACCGGAGTGGAAGAAGTCTTCACAGGTCTTGGTCTTCTCTTTAAGAAGCCATCCGATGCCCAGCACGAAGAGCACGTAGGTGAGGATGATGGAGTAGTCGATGGGTGCGAGGACTAAACGGTCCATGTTAAATTCCCGAGATTTCGACGGTGACGTCGTAGACGACTTCTTTGCCTGGGGCGAGCAGGAAGATCCCCGTGTCGCGGTCTTTCCAGATGGCCTTGTTGAAGGGGTCGCCCGTGTTGAATTGAGGCTCAAGCACGATGAAGGATTTGTCCGGCGGGGCGTAGCACTGGTAGGCTTTGACGGCCGGCGAGGCGCTGGTCACCTTGATGGCGAAATGGGAGGCGGGGTCGTGAATTTCGGCGGCGACAGCGCCGTTGGCGTCGCGGATCAGATCGATAAAGCAGTCGTCGAGAAACTGGTCTCCCATGGCGCGTGGCTGCCGGAAATCGTATTGGGATCCGGCTGTGGGCTGGGTGACGCCGGTGGGGAAGACGTTGTCGTAGTTGTCGACCAGGGCGAGCGTATTGGCGGGAATTTTCAGTTTCGCTTGTTTGCGATCACCGCTGGGAATGTTGAAGTAGGGATGCCAGCCGATGCCCACGGGGCAGGGTTCGGCGCCGGTGTTGACGGCCGTGACTTTCAGTACGAAGGCCTTCGTAGTTAGAGCGGCGTGAAACTGAATTTTGAGCGCGCCCGGCCATTCGGATTGAAATGGTTTTTCCCAGGCGGCTTCGAGTGTGGCGCTGTTGGCATCGGCTTTGCTGCTAAAGATAGTGGTTCGCTGGTCGAGGAGCAGTCCGTGCATCGCGTGGGGTTCGGCACCGGGATTCTTGCCGATCCAGTTGGCGGGGAGCTTCATTTTCTTGCCGCCGATGCTCGTTTCAATGGTACGAGTTTTAGCGTCGAACTTGCCGCGGATCCGGTTGGCGTAGGGGGCGAGAATAGCGCCGCCGTTCTTGAACGATTCGTTGCCCCGGAAGTCGTTTTCGCCATTGGTCATGAGCTTGGCGGCTTCGGCCAATGACGGCGCGGTGAACAGGTCTGTGATGCCTTTCCCGGGGATGTAGGCGCGGAGCTGCCAGGTGTTGAAACCCCGGCCAGGCAATATTTCAGCTTCGAGAAGCATTGGTGTGCCGCCCGTTGCGGGGGCGGCGCGTTTTAGCGTGATCGCCTTTTGGCCGCCCAATGTTTCGGCGCTTTCGCTGATGGAAAAGGCATCGGGTCTCGGGGCTTGGGAACAGGAGGCGAGTCCAAGCGTTGTTGCGGCCAGCCAGTCGCGCCGGGATTGTATTGTGGACATGGTAATGGTGTATCTTACCTCAACAACGCAACAACGGTGCCTGGTTACTGGATTTTGCTGATACCAGATTTCCCCCATGGCCAAAGCACATTCAGTCATAACCCGAGAGGTTTCAATGCGCCCCAACACAGTCGCCGAGACTCTATCGGCGCCACCGGCCTGCAGAACCGCCAGGCGCCATGCCAGAATGAAAGAGGCCGCTCGATCAATGCCCAAACAATACACCAGCCGGGAGTTGATCAAGCTGGCCGAAGAATTCCGTCAGTGTGAAGGGCGATCACCACACCTTCAAAAATCCCGCGAGCCGATTTATCGTCACCATCGTTCATCCCCAAAAAGATGTACCAGTGGGCCGGTCCGTCGACACCGTCAAGAAAATCAAACTGGAAATCAAATGACTCGCTATCTAATCCTGCTCGAACAAACCGAAGCCGGCTTCGCCGTGCAAGTCCCCGATCTGGCAATCAGCGCCCACGGAGAGAATATCGAAGCAGCCAAGCAAGCCGCCACCGACGCAATCCGCATTAACCTCGAAGCTTACCAGGAAGCCGGTCAACAAGTTCCCGCCGAACAAGCAATCTCAACTCACCTCGAAAATCCAGATTTCAAAGACCTGCTATTCGCCTTCATCGCGGCGTGACTCCGCCTCCATCGCCCGCTTCCCCGCCGCAATCACCTCCAAAATCGCATCCACATCATAAACCGCCCCGCCCCACGATCCCCCGCTAACATCCACCAATGCCGCCCACAACCGCGTATCATCGGGCAACATCGCATCCGGCCGCAAATCATCCCGCATCGACCGCGTTGCCAACAAACGCTCCCCATCCACCAAATTGAACGACCCCTCCATCGTATTCCGGTCAATCGAAATCTCAATCAAATCCCCATCCAACACCTTCCCAATCGGCCCCCCCGCCAGCGCCTCCGGTGACACATGCCCAATACAAGCCCCCGTCGACACCCCGCTAAACCGCGCGTCCGTAATCAACGCCACATGCTTCCCAAACGGCAAAAACTTCAACGCCGAAGTTACCTGATACGTCTCCTCCATCCCCGATCCCAGCGGCCCCCGCGAGCACAACACCATCACGTCCCCCGCCTGAATCCGCCCCTCCTTAATCGCCGCAATCGCCGCAACCTCCGATACAAACACCCGCGCCGGCCCCCGCTTCCGATACACCCCATCCGCATCGACAACCGAAGCATCAATCGCCGTAGCTTTAATCACCGAACCCTCCGGAGCCAAATTCCCCACCGGAAAACATACCGTCGAAGCCATCGCCTGATCCATCGAACGCACCACCCGCGAAGGATCAATCCCCTCCCGCTCCGCCAACTGCCGGCGCAACCCAAACCGCCGCTCGCTCCCCTCCCACCAATCCAAAACAACGTCCAGACTACAACCCGAAACCGTCTTCACCGAAACATCCAACAGCCCCGCCCGTCGCAAATGCAGCATCACCTCCGGCACGCCCCCAGCCATAAACACCACCACCGTCGGGAAATTCTCCGGCCCGTTCGGCAGCGCGTCCACCAAGCGCGGAACCCGCTTATTCACCCGCGCCCAATCCGCCGCCACCGGCCGCTTCAACCCCGCCTGATGCGCCACCGCCGGCAAATGCAAAATCAAATTCGTCGACCCGCCAAACGCCGCGTGCAACACCATCGCATTCTCCAGCGACGCCCCAGTCAATATCGACGACATCCCCCATCCCAGCTTCTCCAACTCCAACACTGCCCGCCCGCTCCGCCGCCCCATGTCCAGCCACAACGGATGCCCCGATGGCGCCAATGCCGCATGAGGCAATGTCATCCCCAATGCCTCCGCCACCACTTGCGCCGTCGCCGCCGTCCCCAAAAACTGACACCCGCCCCCCGGTGATCCGCAGGCCCGGCAGCCCATATCCTGCGCATGTTCCAGCGTGATCTGCCCATGCGCGAATCGCGCCCCAATCGTCTGCACCTTCCCCGCGTCTTCCCCATCGGAAGGCATCAAAGTCACGCCCCCCGGAACCAGCACGCAAGCCGTGTCCCGCTGCGCCGCCAGCGTCATCATCATCGCCGGCAACCCCTTGTCGCACGTCGCCACGCCAATCACGCCCCGCCGCGTCGGCAGCGATCGAATCAACCGCCGCATCACCATCGACGCATCGTTCCGGAAGGGCAGGGAATCGAACATCCCCGTCGTCCCCTGCGTCCGCCCGTCGCACGGATCCGTACACGCCCCCGCAAACGGTACCGCCCCTAAAGCCTTCAACTCCAACGCCGCCGCCTCCACCAGCAACCCCACTTCCCAGTGCCCCGTGTGATACCCCAGCGCCACCGGCGTCCCGTCCGGCCTTCGCACGCCCCCATGCGTCGAAAGAATCAGTATCTCCTTCCCTCGCAACAACCGCGGATCCCATCCCATCCCCGCATTCTGCGTCAAGCCGAAAATATCGCCCGAAGGCCGTTTTAACAGGTCCTCCGCCGTTATCGGCAACGAGCCAGCCGGCCCCTTATGCGCCGGATGCAGTTCAAACAGGGAGGAGTCTTGCGATTCAAATACGTACGCCATAGAGAATATCGAATTATATCCCTTTGCGATGAAGCGGAATCTGAGGTAGGGTGATGGTATGCGCGAGGGGATGATGATCGATCCGTTTGAATGCACGGATGAGAGCTTCGAAGTGGACGATGCTACGGTTGCGAGGATTGAGGCGGGCATCCGCGCCGCGGATGCAGGACGCTTTGTTACCAGTGAAGAAGCGCAGAAACTCGTTCAACAGTGGATTTTCAAATTACCTATACAGAACCCGCGTTAGCAAATTTGGAGGACATCCTCGAATGGTCCACAACAAGGCACGCTGCGACCACTCCGTCATTTTTGATGGCCCTGTTTGCTCACGTCGTCTCCTAACGAGGGCGGCCCGGCGAGTCGCCCAACGGGGATCCGCGTGCTCATCCACTCTCCTTTCCGGGTCTACTACCGAATCAAGCCAAGCCTTCGCCGTGTAGACATTCTGCACGTATGGCACGGGCGTCGGCGCGGCCCGTACTCTTGATTTCGGTTCGAACCGCCGAAACGATCCTGGCCGCGGTTCGCCCCGCCCACTCGCCGCCGTCACCGCCCCAATTCCGCTATACCGAGCCCCTCCCCCAAAGGCAGCGTTCAGTCAAAGCACCGCACCCGCGTCTCGAATTCCCGTATCATCGCTCCAATCGGTAACGGGAACCTTCCTGCGTTAATTCCTAATCCTTGCCGCCGCCGCCCAGGACTTCCGCGCAGCCATCACCGACAGGTCCTCCGCCGTTATCGGCAGCGAGCCCGCCGGTCCCACGCATCAGGCGATAATCCCCTTTCTCACCGCATACAAAACGATCTCCGCCGTATTATGCAAACTCAACTTCTGCATCAATTTCAACCGGTGCGTTTCCACTGTCGACAAACTCAAATTCAGCACCGCCGCCGCTTCTTTGTTTGACCTCCCTTCGGCCAATAACTGCAGCACTTCCTTCTCCCGGTCCGACAAGATATCGTAGGAATCCTCCAGCCCCCGCTGTTTCAAATGCCGCACATAATCGGCCAGCAGGATACTGCTGATAGCCGGGCTGAAAAAGCTCCGCCCTCCAGCCACCGCCCGCACCGCCGGCAACAAATCCTCTTCCGTCGCCTCTTTCAATAGATACGCCCGCGCCCCCGCCGTCAACGCCCTCACCACATACGACTCATCCGCATACATGCTCAAAATACTCACCTTCAATTCCGGAAACGCCTTCATGGCCTGCGCCGTCACTTCTATCCCATTCAACATCGGCATCGCCACGTCCAATATCGACATGTCCGGCCGCAACGCCTCCAGCAATTTCAACGCCTCCCGCCCATTCGACGCCTCTCCCACCACTTCCACTCCCGGCTCCGTATCCAACAGCGATCGCATGCCGCGCCGCACAATTCCATGGTCATCCGCTAACAGAATACGCACGCTCTTCTCCCATCGGCTCTCGCACCAAAGGCATCTCGATCCGCAGCGACGTCCCGTTTCCCTCGTCTGACAATATCGCCATCGACCCGTTTAACTCCCGCACCCGCTCCTGTATTCCCAATAGTCCCAGTCCCGTTTTTGGATTCGGCCGCGCCGCCATTCCCACTCCGTCATCCCGGATCACCAGCCGCAGCCAGTCTCCTGTCCCGCTCACCGAAACGTCAATCCGGCTCGCTTTCGCGTGCCTCGCGCAGTTCGTCAACGCCTCCTGCACCACCCGATACGTGCACGTCCGGTAGGCCTCCGGAAGCGTGTCCACCTCCCCGTCCATGTTGACATTCACCGGACAATTGTACCGCCGGGAATAGTCGCGCGCCAGCCACTGCAGCGCCGGCCCCAGCCCAATATCGTCCAACATCGACGGCCGTAATCCCATCGATAGATCCCGTACCGTTCCCACAATCGTGTCTATCAGTCCCTTGCACTCCGCCGCATGCGCC
>SHUN01000180.1 GCA_009697495.1 Bryobacterales bacterium
TTCGAAAGAATCTGGATAAGGGCCGCGAGATCGAGGTCCTCCAAAACTCCGACCACGGGCAACCGGCCGATGAACTCCGGAATGAAGCCGTAGCGGATGAGGTCGACGGGCTGGATGAGGCTGATCAGGTTGTCATCCTTGCGTTGGGAAATCTGCCGCGGGCGCAACCGTTCCTTCGTCTCGCCTTCGCTGAAACCAATAGAGCGGCGGCCGACCCTGCGTTCGACGATCTTGTCCATGCCGCCGAAGGCGCCGCCGCAGATGAAAAGAATGTTCGACGTGTCGACGGGCGTGAACTCCTGGTGGGGATGCTTACGGCCGCCCTGCGGGGGCACGTTGGCGATGGTGCCTTCCAGGATCTTCAGCAACGCCTGCTGCACGCCTTCCCCGGACACGTCGCGGGTGATGGAAGGATTCTCGTCCTTGCGGCAGATCTTGTCGATTTCATCGATATAAATAATGCCAGTCTGGCAGCGCTGAACGTCCCAATCGGAATTCTGCAGCAATCGAAGAATGATGTTCTCAACGTCTTCGCCGACGTATCCGGCTTCGGTGAGCGTGGTGGCGTCGACGATCGCAAACGGGACATCAAGGATGCGGGCCAGCGTTTGGGCGAGCAGCGTCTTGCCGGTGCCGGTGGGGCCGATGAGCAAAATATTCGATTTGCCCAACTCCACCTCACTGCCGCGCTGCTTATTCATCTGAATGCGCTTGTAGTGGTTGTAGACGGCGACGGCGAGCTTCTTCTTCGTGGAATCCTGGCCGATCACGTACTGATCGAGATACTCTTTCAACTCCAAAGGCTTGGGGAGTTTGTGGGGCGCGGAGTAAGTCTGCTCATTCTTGTCGTCTTCAAGAATGGAGTTGCATACGGCGATGCACTCATCGCAGATGTAGGAGCGCGGATAGTCGCTGAGCGGTGACGAGATCAGCTTGCCGACTACATCCTGGTTTTTATGACAAAAAGAACAACGCAGAGCTTCGTCCGTCGAGGAACGCTTCACGCTGGGACTCCTAATGGAACAAAGTTTCGAAACAGGTACGCCATAGACTTGCCGCCTTCATTATAGCCCGTCCGCCGCGCTTGCAAGTGCAATCTTCCTACTTAGAGCTATCGATTTCGGCACGGGAGATGCCGCGGGAAGGTAATGGGATAGCACTTCGCGGAGACGGTCCAGACGAATTGGTTTGGAGATGTAATCATTCATTCCAGCGGCGAGGCAGAGTTCGCGATCGCCTTTCATGGCGTTCGCGGTCATCGCGACAATGGGAATCCCGGCGGTGGCGGCGTTTTGGCGCAGGCGGCGCGTGGCCTCGTAGCCGTCCATGCCGGGCATCTGGCAATCCATGAGCACCAGGCAAAACGCCTGTTTAGCCGCGGCTTCCAGCGAGGCCTGGCCGTCCGTCACAACCGTCGAGGTCAGCCCAAGCGCTTCGGTGAGCCTCGCGGCGAGCAGCTGGTTGACGGCGTTATCTTCCACAATCAGGACGTGGCCGGATAGCTTGACCGAAGGCCGGACGGGGACCGCGGGAATCGACTGGGGCAGGCAGGCGGCGGCAGCGAGGACTTCGGCGATTTGCGCGGCGCGGACGGGGCGGGTGAGGGTAGCGTCGTCGACGACGAACTCGCCTCGATGGTGCAGCAGGAAAACCGGCGGCGGCGGCGTTGGCAGCGTCTCCCGCAACCGGGCGCTGAGTTCGGCGAGGGACTGGCCGGGTCCGGCGCCGGCAATCACGCAATGGAACGCCGCCTCGGCGATGTGCTGCAATGCCTCGTCGGCCGAGGCGCACAGGGTAACGGAAGCGTGACGATGGGCGAGCAGTTCGCCGATGGTGGCGCGGGAGTTCGGGGCAGGCTCAATGACCAGTATTCGACAGGACTCAGCCAGAGGCGTTCCAGTGTGCGGGTTAGCGGCTTTGGAAAGCAATACGTCAAACGTAAACTTCGCTCCTGCGCCTTCTTCGCTTTCCGCCGCGATAGATCCTCCCATGGCGGTAACCAGTTCGCGGGAAATGGCCAGGCCGAGCCCCGTTCCGCCGTATCGCCTGTTGGTAGAGGAATCGGCCTGGGTAAAGGGCTGGAAGAGCCGGGCGAGAGTATCGGGACTCATGCCGTGCCCTCTATCGGCAACGGAGAAAGACAGGCGAACGGTCTGCCCGGACTGCTGCTTGAGGCTGACGCCGACGAAGACGCTGCCGCCGTTGGGCCAGTCGCCTGCGCCGCTGAATTTGATGGCGTTGCCGACGAGGTTCATCAATACCTGACGCAGGCGGCCTGCGTCGCCGCAAGCCCATTCCGGAACGGCGGGGTCAATCCGGTAACCGAGGTCGAGTCCCTTCTCATAGGCGCGAGGGGCCAAGAGATCGAAGACGTCTTCAATGGCATTCCGAACGATAAAATCCTCGCGGACGAAATCGAGTTTACCGGCGGTCATTTTGGAGAAGTCCAAAATGTCATTGAGGATTTCCAGAAGGGCTTCGGCGGAGCGGTGGCTGGTTCGGGCTAGCAAAGTTTGGTCGCGATCCAGGCTGGTTTGGAGCAACAATTCGAGCGTTCCAATGACGCCGTTCATCGGCGTTCGTAACTCATGGCTCATGTTGGCGAGGAACTCGCTCTTGACGCGAGCGGCGACCTCGGCCTCCTTTCGCGATTTCTCCAGCAGCAGGGATTCGACGACCGACTGGACGAACCATGCATTGATTTCGACGATTTGATACGTTAAGGCGGCGAGGAAAACGGACATGAGGATGAGCATGGCGACCGCCTCTCCGTTGGCCCCGGTGGCGACGCCCGCCATCGTTGGGATCATGAGGCAGGCAAGGTAGGTGAACGTGAGTTTGCGATCACCGGCGAAAATTCCCAGAGAGAAGCCGCACATGCCGGCTGCAATCACCAGCACGGTGAATTGAAGGGGATCACCGCGATACTGAATCTGCAAGTAGGCGGAAAAACATCCCCAGAGGCATCCGGCGGCGGCGGTGTGGCGACCGTAGGATTGCAGCCACTGGATGGATTGATCCGAATTCGCGGGCGGCGGCCCCGTGAACAGCAACCGCAAGCGAAGAACGCCTAGAATGCCGTAGAGGGTCACCAAGGACCCAAATAGATACGGCTGCCGCGTGGCGAGGGGAGAGCCGAAGCCGAGGGGTATCAGGACGAGGACATAAAGAAATACAGCCCAGCGGCTACGCCGCCAAATCTGTGCCGCCCGCGCGACCTGAACTTGGGGCGCGAACTCCTGATCAACCGTAGTCACCTGCTTTTAAGACTACTCGATTTCCGTATCCGCCGGAACTTCCGGCGCGGCCGGCTCTACTTTGCTGGCTTGCTCGAACAGAAAATTCAGCGTTTTCTGGGTGCGGATGTGGCCGGCGATGCGGCCGACGGTGCCGTCCTGCTCCAGGCGGCGGCGGACGGATGCGACCGCTTCCCGCTCCTGCCGGGCGATGCGTTGCACTTCGCCATCCACTTCGTCGCGGGTGGCGTGAATCGCCTCCCGGTCAGCCACCTTTTCCAACAGCAACGAAGCGCGGACATCTTTCAAAGCGCGCGGGGCTTGGGATTCCTTGAGCTTGTCCCAATCGAGATTCAACGTGCGGGGGTCAATGCCCTGATCCGCCAGGCTGCGAAGACGGTTTTCGATAATTGACTCAACCTGGCGATCAACGAAAGACTGCGGGATGGGGAAGTCGTAAAGCTCGACGAGGGAATCCAGAATCGCGGCGTGCGCCTGCTGCCGCGCGGTGTTGTCACGATCGGCATAGATGGACTTGCGGGCGGCGGCGCGGAGTTCGTCCAGGCTCTTAAAGTCGCCGAGATCCTGCGCGAACTCATCGTTGAGTTCCGGCATTTCTTTCCGGCGGATGGTTTTGAGTGTGCAGGAGAAGGTGACGGTCTGGCCCGCGAGGCGCTCAGCCCCGTAGTCAGCCGGATAGGCAATGACGAATTCCTTTTCATCACCCGGCTCCATGCCGGTGACATTTTCGGTGAAGGCGGCCATGGTGTCGCTGTGGCCGAGCTCGAGCGCCAGTTCGTTTTCATTCAATTCGCCGCCTTCCAGGGGCGAAAGGCTGCGCAGGGCGATCAGAACATGATCGGTGCCGTTGGCGGGACGGGGATCCTCGTTAATATATTCGGCTTTCTGGGCGCGAAGAGCCTGCAGGCGGGCCTCCACTTCCTCGGCGGCCACCACAGGCTCGCGGTAGGGAACGGTGAGTCCGCGATAATCGTCACGCAGCTCCACGACAGGCGCTACTTCGAACTGCGTCTTAAACTTCAACGGCTCACCGGCGTGGTAGTGCGTGTCGACGACCAACGGCGTTCCCACGACTTCCAGCTTTTCTCCGTCGGCATACTGGCGGAACGCCTTTTGAATGATTCGTTCCAACACATCCTGCCTGACATCCTTCGCAAACTTCGTGCGAATCAGCGAGGCGGGAACTTTGCCGGGACGGAATCCGGGCAGCGCCGCTTTCTTGCGAATGTCTTCGACAACCAGTGTCGTTTCCTTGTCGATCTCCTCAAGGGAAACGACTAGTTCAATTTCGTGCTTGCAGCCTTCAAGGAGTGCCATGGGGAAAGTATTTTTGGAAAATCGATTCGGATGAGCGAGGCGCGAAGTGAATCACTTGCGCGCCTCCATTGCGGTTAGTTTGGTTGCTCGGGGATTACGCGCGGGCGCCGACGGCCACAGCGGCCTCGGAGCGGAGCGCTTCGGCTTTATCGGTGGCTTCCCAGGTAAAGGTAGGCTCATTGCGGCCGAAGTGGCCGAACGCGGCGGTCTTGCGGTAAATCGGACGGCGCAGTTGCAGGCTGTCGATGATCGCCTTCGGAGTGAGACCGAAGTTGGCGCGAACCAGTTCGGTAAGGCGGACGCTGTCCACCACGCCGGTGCCGAAGGTGTCGACCATAACGGAAACGGGCTCCGCAACGCCGATCGCGTAGGCCAACTGCACTTCGCAGCGGGTCGCCAAACCGGCGGCCACGATGTTTTTCGCAATATAGCGGGCCATGTAGCAGGCCGACCGGTCAACCTTCGTCGGGTCCTTGCCGGAGAATGCGCCGCCGCCGTGCCGGCCCATGCCGCCATAGGTGTCAACGATGATCTTGCGGCCGGTGAGCCCGGTGTCGCCGTGCGGTCCGCCGATGACGAAACGACCGGTGGGGTTGATGTGGTACTTGGTGCCGCTGTCCACCATGTCAGCGGGGATGATCGGGTCAATCACCAGCTTCCGAATCTGCGCAATGATTTCTTCCTGGGAGACTTCGGGGGCATGCTGGGTGGAGAGAACGATTGCGTCAATGCGCTTCGGAGCTCCATTGACGTATTCGACGGAAACCTGGCTCTTGCCATCGGGGCGCAGCCAGTTCACGAGTCCGGCGCGGCGGACTTCGGAGAGCTGTTTCACCAGCTTATGCGCCATCATGATGGGCAGCGGCATCAGCTCCGCCGTCTCATCGCAGGCGTAGCCGAACATCATGCCCTGGTCGCCGGCGCCGCCGGTATCAACGCCCATCGCGATATGCGCGGACTGGGTTTGAATGGCGTTCAGGATGCCGCATGTCTTGGCATCGTAGCCCATGGCCGCGTCGGTGAAGCCGATATCGGCAATCACGTCGCGTACCAGATCGGGCACGTTAAAAATGGACTTGGTGGTGATTTCACCGGCAATAACCGCCAGACCCGTCGTGACGAGAACCTCACAGGCCACGCGGCCCATCGGGTCATCTTTCATTACGGCATCGAGAACGGCATCGGAAATCTGATCCGCCATCTTGTCGGGATGGCCTTCAGTGACCGACTCCGAAGTAAAAATATGACGCATACCTTCAGCCACGAATTGCTCCTTGGGTTTTCATTCCATCAATTGGCAAAGACCCCGCCAGCGCCGCATTCAGCGTGGCCCAAAAACCGATATGTGCGCTTGGAACAGACAACAAGGTATTTCGGGGCGGGGTTGCCAACCTTCAATTCTATCACGGCGGAGTTGGAGGCGTTTCGCTATTCCACGTCCCGATGCACTGTGCCGGGCGAGAACGCCGGCAGACAAACGGCGATGTATTCGGCCCCGTCCGGTCCAGGCGTCGAATAACGAATCCATTCCCCGGCCTTTGTGAGAACAGCCTGGCCTGCTTCGACGGTTAAAGCGCCGTCTTTATGCTCGATTTGGATGGCCCCTTTTATAACCACCGTGTACTCGTCGAATTCGGGCGTCTGCCCCGGCTCCACCCAGCCGCTGGGACTGCGCATGTGGGCGACGCTGATGTTCTCAGCGCCGGTGTTGACGCGGCCCACAAATTCGTCAATTTTCTTAGGCTTGGTTCCGGCGGCTTCGATGCGCGTCG
>SHUN01000181.1 GCA_009697495.1 Bryobacterales bacterium
GAACTGGGGTTCGCGGATATGGGCGCGATGTGGCGGTCAAAATACGACATGCCGCCGGATGCGTTTGCGAAGGAAGTGGACCGGCTGTGGGAACAGGTTCGGCCGTTGTATTTGAGCCTTCATGCCTATGTACGGACTAAGTTGCGAGAGAAATACGGCGCGTCTGTCGTGTCGGAAAAGGGGCCGATTCCGGCGCACTTACTCGGCAACATGTGGGCGCAGAGCTGGGATAACATTTACGACGTACTGGAGCCGGCGGGCGCGACTAAGAATTATGATCTGACGGCGATATTGAAGCAGAAGAAGATCGATGAGTTGGAAATGGTGCGGTACGGGGAGCGTTTCTTCCAGTCATTAGGATTTGCGGCCCTGCCGAAGACTTTTTATCAGCGGTCGCTGTTTGTGAAGCCGCAGGACCGGGAAGTTGTCTGCCATGCTTCGGCGTGGGACGTGGATAACGAAGAAGATCTTCGAATAAAAATGTGCATTCAGATCACCGGGGAAGAGTTCGCGGTGATCCATCATGAACTGGGGCATAACATCTATCAGCGCGCCTACCGGCCGCAACCCTTCCTGTTCCGCGATTCCGCGAATGACGGTTTTCATGAAGCGGTTGGCGATACGATCGCGTTGTCGATTACGCCGGAGTATCTGGTGCAAGTCGGGCTGTTGGACAAGGCGACCGATCCGAACGGAGATATTGGACTCTTGTTGAAACAGGCCCTTGCGAAAGTCTCGTTCCTGCCTTTCGGATTGATGATTGATCAGTGGCGATGGAAGGTCTATTCGGGCGAGATTACGCCGGCCAATTACAACCAGAAGTGGTGGGAGCTAAGGCGTAAGTATCAAGGAGTTGACGCGCCCGGGCGGACCGAAAACGATTTTGACCCGGCGGCGAAGTATCATGTGGCGGCGAATGTGCCGTATACACGTTACTTTTTGGCGCACATCCTGCAGTTCCAATTTCACCGGGCTTTGAGCCAGGCGGCGGGCTGCAAGACGCCGCTGCACCGTTGCTCGATCTATAACTCGAAAGAGGCGGGAACCAAGCTGAATGAGATGTTGAGTATGGGCGTGAGCCAACCCTGGCCGGTGGCGCTGACGGCGATCACGGGCAAGCCTGACATGGACGCGACGGCAATAAAAGACTACTTCGCGCCGCTGCAAAAATGGCTGGATGAGCAGAACAAGGGCAAAGCGATTGGCTGGTAACTAGATCGTATGGACATGACCGAAAGCCAATTGCGCGAGCGCCTGCGCAAGATAGCCGCTCTGTTTGAAGGCGCCAAGACTGCCGGCGAACGCGAAGCCGCCGCCGCGGCGATGGAGCGGGTCAAGAAAACGCTAAATACGCGGCCCCAGGAGCCGCCGCCAGTTTACACGGAACCGCTGGTGGAAATGCAGTTTTCCCTCTCCGACCTTTGGCAACGCCGGATGTTTTCGGCGCTCTGCCGGCGTCATGGCCTGATACCCTTCCGCTACCACCGCCAGCGCCACACCACGCTGATGGTCCGGGTGAAGCAGTCGTTCCTGGATCGCATTCTCTGGCCGGAATATGTGCAACTCCGCAACGCGCTGAATGAGTATCTGGCCGCCGCCACCGACCGCATCATCCGCGAGGAAGTGTTCAACGATTCACGCGAGGCGCAGGAACGGCCGGACTAAAGTATAGAGCGCGTGTGAATTTCGGGAGCGCGGGACTTGCCCTGGTGAAGAAATTCGTTCACTTCTTCGAGAGAGCCGAAAAGGCCAACGAACAGCGGGGAATAGCGGTGAGGCGAACGGCGGTACCGGTTGAAATCCGGCGCACGGAACTGGCCGTTTTTGGCGATGACGGCGCAGCCCATCGGGCGATATTCGTGCGTGCCCTGGGCCCACACTTCTTCGTTTGACATCCAAACAGCAAAACCCATTTCATTACTGATATTATCGTGCTCATGCAACGCAGAGTATTCTTGGGAACCTCGGCGGCGGCGAGCTTGGCGGCCGCTCCCTCCATCGGGCGATTGAAGCAAGGAGTCTGCGGCGGCGTTTTCCGCGGCTCCAATCTGGATTTTGAAGCGCAGTGCCGCGCCCTCGCCGAAATGGGCTTGCTGGCCTACGATCTGCAGGGGCCGGAACGATTCCCGATCATGAAGAAGTACGGCATTGTGCCGTCGATGGTGCCTGGGTCGAGCCCGTTGGCGAATGGCGTGAATGATAAGACCCTGCATGCCGAAATCATCAAGCGCACGCACGAATTGATCGATGTATCCGCCGCGGCCGGCGCGCCAAATCTGATCATTCTGTCAGGGAACCGGCGCGGCAAGAGCGACGCCGAAGGGATGGACAACACGGTTGCGTGTTTGAACGAACTGAAGAAGCACGCCGAAGATAAAGGCGTGACGATGTGCATGGAGCTGTTGAACAGCAAGGTGAATCACCCGGATTATCAATGCGACCGCACGCCCTGGGGCGTGGAGGTCTGCAAGCGGGTGGCGTCCCCGCGCGTGAAATTGCTCTACGACATTTACCATATGCAAATTATGGAAGGCGACATTATCCGCACCATCCGCGACAACTTCCAGTGGTTCGCGCATTTCCATACAGCGGGAAATCCCGGCCGGAATGAGATCAGCATTGAGCAGGAGCTGAACTACAAGGGCATCGCCAAGGCCATTGCCGATTTGGGATACAAGGGCTATATCTGCCACGAATACACGCCGAAAGTGAAACCGTGGAAGGACGCGCTGGTCGAAGCTGTCGAGTCTTGTAACGTCTAGTTACGCGGCCGTGCCGAAAGCTTTCCGCAACACCGCGTAGCTCTTCGCCACGGCGGTCAACGGGTCTTCCTTACCTTCCATCTCCAAGGAGACCCAGCCCTTGAATCCGGTGCCCCGCAAGATCTTCGCAATCCGCGGATAGTCCAAGTCCAGCGTGTACCATTCGCCGCCGCCATAATACGTTTTCGCCTGCACGATCGTCGCCTGTCCGGCGAGCCGTTGAATCCCCTCATACGGATCGCCCGGATAGTTCCCCGTGTCCAGATTGATTCCCAGCCACGGCGAGTTCACCGCCTTGTGAATCGTCAGCAAATTGTCGACGCGAGTCGTTAAACCCCAATGATTCTCCAGCGCCAGCATCACGCCTTCCTTTTCACAGACGGGCAGGCATTTCTGAATCGATTCGATACACCACGCGAACGCGTCCTTATCGGTATACCCCGGCAGCGCCGGCTCGTCGCCCTTCACCTTCATCAAATCGTCGAAAGATTTAATCGTCTTCCACCGGCCGCTGTTCAGCCGCACGCACGGAATCCCCAGGCGCGCCGCCAACTGCAAGCACCGTACTGTATGGTCAATCATCTTCTGCCGCTCCGCCGCGTCCGGCGAGACGAAGTCCTGATGAATCGACAGCATCGGGAACGACAATCCCCGTTCAAACGCCATCTTTTTCAGCTTCGCGCAGTAGGCCGGCGACTCGTCCATCATCTGCCTGTGCAGAATCTCAACGCCGTCAAACCCCAGCAAAGCGGCGTGTTCAATCACTTTTTCAATCGGATACTTCTCCGTCTTGAAATGCCAATAGCTGTAGGTGGAGACGGCCAGCGGAATTCGGCCCGTAAACGGAACCGCGCCCGCCTGTAATCCGCCAAGAGCCACTGAGCCGAGAATCGAACGTCGGGAAATCATAATTCTATTCTCGCCGATTGTCGATCATGTAAACAGCGCCTCCCGCCGCGGCGCCTGCCGGTCTGATACGCTAAAAAGAATTCCCAACTATGGAACGTACTACAAACGGGGTCACCCCCATCACGAAGGCTCGGCAGTTGAACTGGATCACTATCATCTTCCTGGCCGTCTTCCACGCGGGCGCATTGGCCGCCCCGTTTTTCTTCGAGTGGAAATCTTTGGCCGTCATGGTTCTGCTCTATTGGATCACAATCGGTTGGGGAATCGGCATGGGTTACCATCGCCTCCATACCCACCGCGCCTATGTCGTGCCGAAGTGGATCGAGTACCTGTTTGCCTTGTGCGGAACGATGACGCTCGAAGGCGGTCCTATTTTCTGGGTTGCCACGCACCGCATTCATCATCAGAAGTCGGATCAGGAAGGCGATCCCCATTCGCCGCGCGACGGCAAGTGGTGGTCGCACATCGGCTGGATCATCTTCGGCGAGTCGAAGCACAACAAGACCGACGAGCTGGCGCGTTTTACGCCGGATCTGGCTAAGGACCCCTTCTACCGTTGGCTCAACACCTGGCACTTCCTGCCGGTTGCCGTTTCCTCGATCATCATCTGGGTTCTCGGCGGCTGGTCCATGTTCCTTTGGGCCGTTTGCATGCGCATCGTTCTCGGCCTGCACTCTACATGGCTGGTCAACTCGGCGACCCATCTATGGGGCCGCCGCCGTTTCGATATTCGTGACGACTCCCGCAACACCTGGTGGGTCGCCATCCTTACGTTCGGCGAAGGCTGGCATAACAACCACCATGCTCATCCGAATTCGGCCCGCCACGGCTTGGCCTGGTATGAATTGGACATGACGTACATGCAGATTCGTTTCCTCGAAATCATCGGCCTTGCTACCAGAGTGAAGGTGGCCACGGTCGATATGGAGCCCGCGGTCACTCGTAAAGTGGCGTAAGTGGTTTCTCTCGAAGAATACCTCTCGACCGTCTATGAGCCGGAGTGCGAGTTCGCGGATGGATTTTTAGAGGAGCGCAACACCGGCGAATGGGCGCATAGCATGCTCATGACGAAGGTTGGTGCCTATTGCTCCGAGCAGGGCGAAGCGCAAGGGATGATTGTGCTCATGGTGCTTCGCATTCGTGTGAGCCCAACTCGAATCCGCGTTCCCGATCTCTGCGTTTACCTCGCCGATCCAAAGCAACAAATCCCCTCCACGCCCCCATTCCTCTGCATCGAAATCCTCTCGCCTGACGACCGCATGAGCCGCGTCGAAGTCCGCATCAACGATTTTCTGGCGATGGGCGTGAACACAGTTTGGCTCCTCGACCCCGAAACACGCCAAGCTTTCACGGCCACCTCGGCGGAAGGGTTGCGCGAAGTTAAAACCGGCGTCCTGCGCACAGAATCTCCGGTCATCGAAATGCCCCTCGCCGACGTGTTTTAACCGTCCGTGATAACGTAAGAGCATGTCCACCGGAACGATGGTCTCTCTCGAAGAGTACATGGAAACCTCCTACGAGCCGGATTGCGACTTCGTAGATGGATGTTTAGAGGAGCGCAACTTGGGCACATGGGGCCATGGCCGATTGCAGTATAAGATTGGCGGCTATTTCCTCACTCACTACGAACCCCAAGGGATTAGAACGGCCACGGATGTACGTATTCGGGTCACGCCGAGTCGAGTCCGCATTCCCGATCTCTGCGTTTACCTGACAGATCCCGAGGAAGAGGTACCCTCCACGCCGCCATTCCTCTGCATCGAAATCCTCTCGCCCGAGGACCGCATGAGCCGCGTCGAAGTCCGCATCAACGACTTTCTGAAAATGGGCGTGAACACCGTTTGGGTCATCGACCCCGAAACACGCCAAGCGTACACAGCCAACGCCGCCGAAGGCCTGCGCGAAGTCAAAACCGGCGTCCTGCGTACAGAATCGCCGGTCATCGAGATGCCCCTCGCCGAAGTGTTCTAATACCCGCTCTTCTTATCCACCAGATTCAATAACGGCTGCCCGCTCTTGTACCGCCCCAGATTCTCCAGGAAAAACTGCATGGCCTCGTCGGTCCACGTCGCCGTGTGATCCGCGCAATGCGGCGACAGCAGCACGTTCGATAAACCCCAAAACGCGTGGCCTTCCGGCAGCGGTTCTTTGTCAAAGACATCCAGCGCCGCGCCCTTGATCGTTCCGTCCCGCAACGCGGCAATCAGCGCCTCTTCATCAATCACCGGCCCTCGGCCCACATTGAGCACCACCGCCGATGGTTTCATTCGGGCAAGCTCGGCAGCCCCTACAAGCCCTCGCGTCTCGCCAGTCAACGGCGCAGCCGCCAGCAAGTAATCCACGCCCGCCATCATCTCCGCGCGATCCGCAACCGTGAAGCTCTTCGAAACAATCGGGTCTTCATCGGACAACTGCGGCCGCCGCCGGATCACATGGATCTTCATCCCCAACGCATGAGCCCGCACCGCCGCCGCGCGTCCAATCTCGCCGTACCCGATCACCCCCAGCGTCTTGCCCGCCACCATCTCCACATCGAATTGATCCCACTGCCCCGCCTCCTGGCTTCGCACCATCCGCCGTAAATCCTTGGCGAAATGCAGTATCGACGCCACCACAAACTCGCCCAGCGATTCCTTAAACACGCCGC